>JAITAZ010000345.1 GCA_031283825.1 Planctomycetaceae bacterium
GGAGCATAATTGGCTACTGAGGTTTTTTAAACAATAGTTAAGAAAATTAGGTTGAAAATGAGGTTGGTTGTACAATATTCATACGTGTTAAAAATATTCCACTGATATATTACAATAATTCCAGTGATATGTTACAAATATTTTAATTCCGCATTTTAAAACTGTGAACGGTTACAAAAAAACTATACCTGAATAGTTACACAAATATACTCTACTGATTAGTCATAATTTTTTTGTAGTACTTTGACGGAATCGTTGTAGATGAATTTGTTGTTTTCGAGAGAATTTTTTTGTTTTTGGGCGTGATGTATTTTTCAACAGTTGCAAGATTACGGAGCATTAAATTTATACGTTTACTATCTATTATTTCTTTTGCTTGATTATCATTTTCTAGATGAGCTAACCAGAAATAACTCGAAACAATCGTTATTGCGGATTGATAAATGCCATCGCGGTCTCGTCTGAAAAAATTCGAGATAGAAAATAACGGTCCTGCATAAATCTGATGATCTCCATCGTTGAAAATAACAAGGTATCTGTTTTCGCTTGTCATATAATCAAACGGAATTCTTCTCTGATGCGCTTTTGTTACGCCGATTATTCCGTCGTCTTTTGTTCCTGTAATAAATAGTGCTGGAATCTGAATATCTGCGTAAACGTCATTGTTGTTTAATCCCGGATTTCGTACCGGCGGACTCATTGCAACAACCGCTTTTACCCGCTCGTCCCGCAACGACTCGCCGCGATCCGGAGGCATCTGACCCGATAAAAGCAACGGTCCAAGAGACCCAATATCATAACCGCTCACGCCGACATTATTGACGTCCGCCCGCAAACGACCAAACTTGCCAGATTCCAAAAGACTCGCAAAATGACTCAATACAAAACGTAAATCTTCCGCCCGCGTCCGACAATTCCAATTCTGCTCGTATGAATCTCGAAGTTCTTTGACGACGCGTATCTTGCCGCGCCAAACCCGCTCGTCGCTGCCCGGATGCTGAACCGAAATAACTATAAATCCAAACGAACTCCAAGTCTGACTCAAATAAGAACAACGATCATAAGTTCCGCCTAAACCATGAGAAAATAATATCACCGGAAATCTTCCGCTATCGATTTGCATTTCGTCAGAATCAGATATTACCGGAAAAAAAAACTTAACCGGAATACTACGATTACGCAAAGAATCACGCCAAACCGTATGACCCGTAACAACGGAATAACGCTCAAAACCGCTACAATTTGATAAAAATTGAAAAGAAAAAATATATATCGCTATAAAAAAACTTATCAAAAACCTAAACATCTTTCTTTTCTCCATCTTTTGAGATTTTAAATTTGGAATTATGGGAATATTATTGCAAAGTTAAAATTTATGAGCAACGATTTTGTTGTAGTTTTTTAAATGACAGTAGAGACGTCGTTGTTTAAAATCGGAATTTGAAATCGGAGTTTAACGACTCTAATGACCATTACTCTTGAGTCTTTTCAAACAGATTTTAACCCCAAACGTCCCTTTAGTCCCTAATGTCCTTACTGTTCCTTTTGTCCCTTAAAAAAATACTGCAACTGAATAGTTACAAAAAAACCGCTACGCACGAAACGCTAGGAATAATCGCTATAATCGGCAATATTATCAAATCCATAAATTTTTCGTGATCGTTAAAATTTAACAACATCTTGACCGAATCTGTTATTCGGATTTTCACACTTATCGACAATTTAGACGCAAGATAAAATTTTAAATACTTTCGCTTGAATTTTCAGCAATAAACGCGAATTTTAACGCGCGAAGCTCAAATTGTCGTAATTATTTTAAAACGTGAAAAATTTGTAATATATAAGTGCAATATTTGTTTTGTCTATTGATTCGCTCAATCTTTGATTTGAAATCTAGGATTCGAGACTCAAGTAATACAACAAATTTTCCATTGACATATTACAAACCTGTCAATCCGGCTATCCCCCATTATTTCCCCATCACCCCATTCCCCCCCACACCCTACCATTTGTAATATCTCCATAACATAATTCACCGGAGACATAACCGAACTCATTTTGTTTCGTTTAATTGAACTTATCGCCCGTACTTGAAATTTAGTATTTAGCGGCGTATAAGTCCAGATTCATGTACGGAAACTTGTTTTGACGAAATTTAATGCGCACGGCTAAAATGAAGGAGAACCAATGAAAACAATTTCGATCCCCCAACGGAAAAAATCAGTTGCTAGAAGTTACAAAACTATCGCGCCGCCGGCTCCGCACGTCAATTTGGCAATAAAACACAAATTGAATCCGACCGCCAAAAAAACAAAACATTTGCGTAAACGTAATATCGTTACAAAAATTAATGACGGCGATAATATTTGTATCAACAATGCAAATACCAAAACTAACGTCAACCTATCGCTCGCAACAATTACGACAAATTCGCCGGTCAAATCAAGAAATCCAAAAGTTGATAAAAAGAAATCAACCATCGATAAACACGTTTACGTTAATTGGCCAAAACAAATAAAAAGAAAAAATTTATACTCCGAAATAATCTCGTCAGACAACGACTCGCCGTTTGATTTAGATGAATTAACAACGCTCGAAAATTTTGAATCGATTATAAAAGCAAACGATATAGAATCGCTCTCGCGTTATTCCGGCACAAAACAAATCAAACCAACACGCCAACAAAATATCCAACGCCGCCGACACATCGACCCAACTACTTGCGAAAGAAATTACTCAATGGAAGAAGTCGAATTTATGAACGCTATCAGCGAATATAAACGCAGCAGCGGACGAATGTTTCCAACTTGCTCGGAAATCCTCGAAGTACTGAAAAATTTAGGATACGAGAAATTAAAATAAATGTAATATATCAGTGGAATAATTTTACTGGACAATTTTATTTTTCTTTGTCCTGCAAGGACAGTACTTTATTAACCGTATGCTTTAGCATACGGTAACAGCAATAACACATTTAAAAGTCCCGCTAGGGACGACACTTGATATTCAGAA
>JAITAZ010000421.1 GCA_031283825.1 Planctomycetaceae bacterium
TAATGAACCAATCTCCTTCTGGGCTTAGTCTAATTTTTGGCGGCGGGAAATAGGCATCATTATCTCCGATTAGAAATCGTTCTGTAAAATCGGGGTAATAACCTCGCAAGCTGTAAGGCACGCTATAAGAACTCGGATATGCTAAATATATTCTTGAGCGAGGATACGTGTTACTTGTATCCGGCGTTTGAGCTTCAGATTGCCGGTTCAAACAAATGGATACAAATATCAACAACAGCGCAATAATAGACCGCAGTAAGATGCGTATTCTCTTACTTGAATTCATTTTTGGATTCCATTTGTCGGGGTTTTGTCTGTTTTGCATTTAAACTCTTTGTTGTCCGTAAAATTTCCTAATATCAATCACCCATTACTTCTTACCGCTAAAATATTATTGCGGAAAATAACACAATAAATAATGTAACCACCCTAAATATAAGCAACTTCCAATCTGCCAACTATCTTTCGTTAGAAAACCGAGTTGCAGGATATAAAGGTAATTCTTTAATATTTAATTACTAATAACTTTAATTCTCTTATCAATTCATACAATTATTACAGACCATAAAATCGCGAAACAAGGTATCTATGGATTTATCGGCATAATCCTTTCAATCCGTAAATAAAAAATAACGATAAAAACGATTTTTACCTTTAGAACAGCTTTTTTAAGAAGTTGTTGCAAAAAACATAGTTATAATAAAGAAAATTACTCGAGTAATTTATAAGAAATTCTAGACAAAATAAATAGTCTAGGAATAATATAATAAATGCTAAATATAAATAGTCTATAGAAACATTCAACAAAAAAACAAATTCCCTAGTGAAAATTTGTCCAAAAATAACAGTATTTTTTAAGAAGACAACGGAAACGCACTAAATAAAATCTAGGATTGATGACTCAGGAGATAATACTGAAAAAAATCTCTCTTTTAAAAAGGCAATTGTCTTATGTTGAGTCATTAATCATGGTTTTTAACTCATGTTACGCAGTAGGCGGTAATAGATCAGGTAGGCGGTTGCCTACCTGATCTGGGGTTACAATCTACTGAATAGCTATACAAAAAATTGTCATGTTTTTAAACTCTCAATTTGAATTTTTCTACTAGTTCTTGTAGTTTTGCCGCCATGCTGCTCATTTCGTTTGCGGCGCTTGCAGATTCTTCTGCTGCAGCAGTGTTTTGCTGCGTAACAGCGTCAATTTGCTGCAAACCAATAGTAACCTGCGAAACTCCCTGAGCCTGCTCATTACTCGCTATCGCAATACCGCCAACAAGATCAGCCGTCTGCTTGACCTGCTCGACAATCGAATTCAAAACGTCAGAAGTTCGACTCGAAACCTCGCCTCCCTTTTCAATTTCTTTACCACTCGTTGAAATTAACTCCGACGTTTCTTGCGCTGCCTTTGCACTTCTTGCCGCAAGATTTCTCACCTCCTCAGCAACAACCGCAAACCCCTTGCCATGCGCGCCAGCCCGCGCCGCCTCAACGGCAGCATTCAACGCCAATAAATTAGTTTGGAACGCAATGTCGTCTATTACCTTTATCACTCTCTGAATCTCGTTTGAATTTTTTGTAATTCTCACCATAGATTCATTCATCTGTTTCATTGCTTCCTGTCCCTCCGCCGCCGCTTGAGTTGCATTATGAGCTAAATCTCTAGCTTCGCCGGCACTTTGAGCATTCGCCCGCGTCTGACTGCTAATCTCGCTCATCGACGCAGTTATTTCCTCCAAACTCGCCGACGATTCCTGCGCGCCGCTCGATAACGTTTGCGCCGCCGACGATACCTCGCCAGAACCCGTCGATACCTGTTTCACACTCTCCTTTATCTCCGATAACGCTTGATTAACTTGCTCAAGCATCCTATTGAGATTCTGATTCATCGTATCAAGAGGTCCTTTTTCTTTAACCGTAAGCTGCCACTCATAAGCCGCAAGAGATGTCGCCATCGAATCAATCGTGTGATAATCAGAAAGAACCGCCCCCGCAACTCGTGCCATATCGCCAATCTCATCCTTGCGGCTTAAAACGTCCGATGGAATTTCTGCGCTTAAATCGCCTTCAAGCACCACTCGATTCATCGAATCCATCGCGAATTTTAATCCTGACGTAATATTACGGCTCAAAACGAAACTTACAACAATTCCAACCGCAAGAGCAAATACAGATATTATTCCAATTGTAACCAGCATTTTCTCTTCTGTAGCTTTCGTTTCTTCTAGAATTTTTTCAGATTGCGCTACAAGTCTTTCGTCGATATTTTTAATTAAGTCATTCATATCTGCCATTACGGCAACTTGTTGTTCGTCGATTGATTTTTGTTCCTGTATATATTTAATATTAATTTTGAAATTTGCTTCCCAAATATCGATTGTTTGAATTATTTCTGCGCTTATTTCTTTTCCGGCTTTTGTAGTTAAATTTTCGGCTACTTTACTATATTTGTTGCGTAATTCTTCAATTGATTTTACGATAGATTCTTGATTTTCTTGTTTTTTCTTTTCATCTGTTTGCGAAAAGTACTGATAGAAAAGTCTGCGTAGTTCTTGCAAAACTCTGAGGCATTGTTCGCAATTTTGCAGTTGTTCCATTCGCTTTTCCGTGACAAAACGTTGACCGTTAATTTCTTGCGATTCTTCCGGTTTAATCATTGCCGCTTTAATCGTGTTAGCTAGTTCGACTAGTTCATTGTTGAGGAATAG
Source organism: Planctomycetaceae bacterium (assembly GCA_031283825.1). GTDB lineage: Bacteria > Planctomycetota > Planctomycetia > Pirellulales > Thermoguttaceae > WRKP01. The sequence continues at coordinate 2,706 of JAITAZ010000421.1, forward strand.
GGCTTTTTCGGCGAGTTCGTTTAGTTTAGTTTTACGTTCGTTTTCGAGTGCGTACCATTTGTCGTCGATTTCAGCGAATTTTTTATATGCGTTGTTAATTGCGGTTAAATCTTTATTATTGTCTTCTTGAGTTTTGTCGTCGGCGAGTAGTTGAACAGTCGCGTCGTAAATTTTAGCGAGTTCGGCGTCGTTTGCTTGTCTATTTGTTTTGTATTTTTCGTCGCGATATAAGACACCGTAAGCTGCGGCTAATCTAGCTTCGAATGTTTGTTTGCGAATACCTACGCTACCGTTTCGTATTTTGGTAATATATTCTGTACTTGCCGCTGATTTTGCCGCTTGCTGCAAGCCGTAGTAACCGCAAGCCGCAACAAAAACCAATAAAAACAGGACAAGAAAAAAACCTACCGCCAGCTTCGTACCGATTTTGAATTTTTTAAGCATTTTATTGTTCTCTCCTAAACATATTTAGTTAAAGATTAGTGGCGGTAATGATTCGTAAATTAAAATACGCGGTTTGGTTTCGTGTCGGAAGAATTTATAAGCTATTCCACCGTTAGGACGTCGATTAACGCGATATAATTTCCTAAAGAGGTTACTGATTGATTTAGGTTTAGTACGTCTTTGGAATTGTCGATTCAATTTTCGAATCTAATTTGCAATTTTAAACTATTGTCAATTGTTAGTCAGTTTAAAAGCCGAGCATTTTCCCGCCTCGCCAATTTAATTGTTGACCTGCAAAACGCTCTGCAGTCAAATCAACAACTCAAAGTTGACAATTAAGCGGTATGTTTTAACAAATAACAATCAATTGTCCATTACCCCCTGTTTTTAAATTCGGAATTATTTTTTTATAACTGCTCAGTTGGATTTTTTAAATACAGATAATCGCGATTTTTTTTGGGTGAAATTGAAATTTGCTGTCGCCCTTTCAGGGCTTAGTTTGTCATGGAAATAATAACGTAGGGCGTTGCCCTACGCTATTGCTGATTGCCCTTTCAGGGCGTAGAACTTTTTTCTTTTGAACGTGAAAGATTACCCAAAAAATAATATGGTTTTTTAAAAAACCGTGAACGGTTACTTTCCTTTTATCTTATCCGTGTTTAAAAATTCTGAATTTAAAAAACGTGAATGATTACACAAAATTTATAACTCTGAAGGAAATTCTATAAAAGGAGATTTCTCTTTTTTACTGTCGTCAGGATGAATAGAAACAATCACGATATTATGCAGATTAGCGAAATCAACTACGTCTTGACGATCTATAAAAATTGTCTTGTCAGCTTCAATTGCTAACGCTCTCGCGCCCGATTCGTACATCGTTTTTAATGTTAATAGTCCAAACGTTGGGACGTCAAATCTCATGTCTTGCTGCGGCTTCGCTACCTTTATCACCGTAAACCCCTTCGCCTGACTCAACGAACCCGCACGCCTTATACACTCGTCCGTTCCCTCAATCGCCTCAACCGCCAAAATCGCTTGATTCCTCACACAAACACTCTGACCAATATCAAGACGCCCCATCTCTTTGGCAATCGTCCAACCAAAACAAATGTCCTTCCACTCTGCGGCATTCGGTCCGCGTCTTGTCAACTTCTGACGTTTCACTAGTAATTCAGGTATAAGGTCTGTACCAGGTAAAAGGTTAATATTATTTTCCGCAAACGCCTCAACAACCGCCATCAAAAGCGTATCATCCCGCAAATCTTTTTTTCTCGTAATAAACATCGGAAGAAATTTACGAATCGTATAAAAATCCGGCAACTGACTCCACACAAAATAAGGATGCAATAACAACTTCTTGTTGATCTTGCCCGCCATCGTGCCATAAGTCAACCCATGATTCCGAAAAAATCTAAACGCCGTCTGCAACTTGCCCAAACCAAGCGGAGACCACGCATCACAAATATCCCGCAACGCCAAATCCGCATGATTCGATATCCCAAGACAATATACCTCAACCCCACGCTGCTTCAACGCCTCCGCAAGATAAACCGGATAACGACCCCAACCAGCAATAAGTCCAACTCGACACAACCCAGTTTCCAATAATTCTTCCATAAATTTTGACAATAAATTTGTAAAATCTTGCAATTATTCAACAGCAATTTTTTTGAAAAAAACAAAATAATCGTCCATTCACGGTTTTAAAAATTCAGAATCATGAATTAAAAAACCATGAACAATTACAACAAATGAATATTTGTAACGATATTTTTTCTGAATTTTGCTTTCCTAATTTTCTGCGATTTTTCTGCGTTTTTTGCGTTTAAATTTAATAAAGAATTTAAAAATTCCGTGAACGGCTACCAAAAATCCAACAGTAGATTTTGGGTATATTGTGTTTTGTAGAAATTCGTTTTATACTCTGCCGTTCAATTGAGAATTTCTGTATAACGTTTAGTTGGCGGCGTGTTTTTTGATATTATATTGGAATATTTTTATTTAGTCCCTCAGGGACGATATATACACAACCGTAAGTGAAGCGAATCGCAACCTGCGGTTTGGAATCGTGTGATAATCAAGTCCCGTATATGGCAACATTATAAAAATAATTTGTAACCGTTCACTCACAAGAGAAAAATTTCCTAAGCCCAGAAATGGCGTAGGATTTTTTTCTTTTTCACGTGAACGGTTACAAATTTTCTTTAAAACACTATGAAATTAACGCCGCTAATAAATTACCTAACTTAATTGCTACAAACTAAACGATAGAAATTTCTGTAACGTTTATTGAACGTTCGAAACCAACAACTAATTTAGGAGAATTTTATGAAAACGCTCGCGAGATACATTTTTGTAACGATAATTATTTTCGCAATGATGAATTTTTCAAATTTTGCGATTGCTCAAAATAATTCTGAATCAAAAAAAGAGAAATCGCAAGTTCAAAAGATTGT
>JAITAZ010000403.1 GCA_031283825.1 Planctomycetaceae bacterium
TCAGGTAGGCGACCTTTCGCCGAAAGGTCGCGTCGGCGTTAGCCGACGGTAAATCTGAAATGATTTTAATTATTGTCGAATCCTTTTTATCGTTGCCTTCGGCAACGCGACCTTTCGGCGAAAGGTTGCGAACCTACGGTCGCCTACCTGATCTATTAACGCCTCCCCACACAAACCTCATTACCTCATTATTCGTTTACGTTTTTAATGAGGTAATGAGGTTTGTGTGGGGAGCGTCTTTGGCTACTGAGGTTGTTAAACAATAGTTCGGAAAAATTAGGTTGAAAATGAGGTTGGTTGTACAATATTCATACGTGTTAAAAATATTCCACTGATATATTACAAAAATTTTACCAAATATTGACGCGATTCTAATTCGGTTTATACTCTGACTATCTTGTCAGCTTGAGCTACAAACAACAGTTTTTGACTGACTTTTTTCACTACTCGCAATTTTTGAAAAAATAATCGTAACCATTCACGCATAAGAGAAAAATTTCCTACGCCAAAGGGACAACGGAATTATAACCCATCGCAACACGGCAGGCTAACAAACTCCGCCCTTTCACGAGGTAGGATTTTTCTTTTGTACGTAAACGGTTACAAATAATCAATTCATTTGAATTCGAGATTGCAAAATTATATTACATACAATTAAAGCATAGACAATAATGAAATCATTTATCATACATACGGGAGCTGTCATCCCGATGGATAGGAACGACGTTGATACAGATCAAATTATTCCTAAACAATTTTTAAAACGAATCGAACGAACAGGATTCGGTAAATTCGCATTTTACGACTGGCGATACAAAGACGATATGTTTTCTCCCGATCCCAACTTCGAATTAAATAAACCGGAATTTCAAGGCGGCACAATCCTACTAACACGATGCAATTTCGGATGCGGCTCAAGCCGCGAACACGCGCCTTGGGCACTAGACGACTTCGGTTTCCGCGCCATTTTAGCTTCTGGATTCGGAGACATCTTTTACAACAACTGCTTCCAAAACGGTATGTTGCCAATAAGACTCTCAGAAAACGTCATAAACGAATTATTCCTCCGTGAATCAGAAAAAAGACCTTACAACTTGACAATCAATCTAGAAAGTTGCTCAATCTCCGATAACAGCGGATTGATCATTCCATTCGCTATCGATCTCTCAAAAAGAAGACGACTACTAAACGGACTCGACGATATCGGAATCACCCTCAACCACGAAGAAAAAATTACTGAATACGAAAAATCAAACGGATTACTATAGGGAATCTCCAAAAATTAATTTTAAACCACAGAGTTCACAGAGAAAATTTTAATTTGAATCAAAACATAAAACCAAATTTTACGCAGTTTGTTAATTTGGCGAAATTGCGTAAACATTTTGTTCTTTGTAAAAAAATTTTTTTCAAAAAAAGATGAAAAATCTTTAAATTCCTATTGACGGAATTTTAAAAATTTTATATCTTTCACTTGTCATGCAAATGACCCTTTCACGGATTGAAAGGTTTTAATCGGATTGCATACGGGGCGGTCTGTAAGACGTGAGTTTTTGGGATTTGACCTGCGATCCGCGTAGCGGTAACTTTGGCATGATGTCAAAAGTTCCCTTCGATAACTTATAAGAAGAAACGGATTTTCTTCTCTTCTTTTTAAGCTGGATATTATAACTAATTGCACTTCGCGTTCATTGAATTTCAAATTGTAAATTAATATACTTACAATTCGGTAACGTAAACGCAAATGTAAACGTATGCTCGCCGTCAGGCAAGTAAACGAAGTTTAATATGCTATTGAAATGTTGCCGTTGGAGTACGGATTGCTCCAACGGCTTTTTTTTTGTAAAGCCAATATACCACATACCACAAAGAGAATTTTTAATATCCTATTTTAGAAATTTCTTATTGTAATTATGAATTGTACTATTTGTCCGCGTCGATGTTTTATCCCCGCCGGTAAAACAGGGTTTTGCGGAGTTCGACGAAACGGGAATGGGAATATTGGCAAGTCTGATAACTCGCCAAAAATTGACGACAACATAGGAATTTATTCTATAACCTACGGCAAAAATACAGGACTCGTTGTCGATCCCGTTGAGAAAAAGCCTCTTTATCATTTTTATCCGAGTTCATCTACGTTATCGCTTGGTTCGATTGGTTGTAATTTAGATTGTAAATTTTGTCAAAATTTTTCTATTTCACGGTTGTCAGACGATTCTTTTCTTCGTGAATCGTCGCCCAAAGACGTCGTTGACACGGCAAGAACGAAAGGTTGCCGAAGTATCGCGTTTACTTACAACGAACCGATAATCTGGTTGGAATATGTTATCGACATTGCAAAAGAAGCGCATAAAGCCGGATTATTTACAATCGCCGTAACAAACGGCTATATCTCACAAGAATGGAGAGAGAAATTTTTCGATTACATCGACGCGGCAAATGTTGATCTAAAATCGTTTTCAAATGATTTTTATCGCGAATATTGTTCGGCGTCGATTGAACCGGTCAAAGAAACGCTGCTATATTTGGCAAAAAAAAGCAAAGACAAAACAAGAGGAATTAATCGTAACGATAATTCAAGCCGAAAGACATGGTTTGAAGTAACAACGCTGTTGATTCCCGAACTCAACGATTCAGATCGCGAGATAGAGGAATTATCGGATTGGTTTTTTTCCAATCTTGGCGCGGAGATACCGCTGCATTTTTCTGCTTTTCGACCGGCAGACCGAATGTTATCAATTCCTCCAACGCCGGCAAAGACTCTTTTTCGAGCAAGAGATATAGCTTTAGCAAGAGGATTAAAATTTACATACACGGGCAATATCGACGACCAAGCCGGACAATCGACCTTTTGCCCGCAATGTAAACAAAGCATAATTTCACGAGATCGATTTAACGTAACAGAATATCTAATTGATGAAGATCAATGTTGCAAATACTGCGGTCAAACAATTGCCGGAGAATTCGAGTCGTAGTAATTGTTCGCAACAATTCAATAGACAACCATTGAACGAATAATTGTCTAACGAATTGTTATTGTTACATTTTCTAATGGGACGTTAGGGACGTACTCGCTTAAGGGAACTTCTAAAAACTAATTTTATTAGGAACGCGGGCGTCCCGCCTGCATTACAAACGCCTAAATATGCGGTCGAGACGACCGCGATCCTAATAAAAATAAATTTTACATGAGGTTTTTA
>JAITAZ010000443.1 GCA_031283825.1 Planctomycetaceae bacterium
ACTGCAAATATTTTGTTCGGCGGCGTATGTTTCTACAGCGTTTAAAAAGTACGGACTATGAGTTGTCAATAATATTGTCAGGTCGAGTTTTTTCTGCAACAGAATTAACAATTTCGCAAGCTAAAATATAGTTCGTAATTTTAGTAATCTGATCGGAGCGATAGTTTTGCCGACGTAAAAAAGGCGAAAGAATTTTTTCGATTTATAAATTCGACGATTCAAAAACGTTAAAGCTTGTCTTACAATAGGGAATCCGGCGGTTCTAACCGAAAATTCAAGTACGAACAATTTAAATGACGTAATTTTCATATTTAATCTAACGCCGTTGCAAATTCGCCTAGTGAGACGCATGTTGACGCGAATTCTAAAAGTTCGTCGAGTTTATCAATAGACTGTATTTCCATGATCCTATTTTGCAACTCTTCCGAAGGCTCGCCTACCCGATGACTCAAAACACGAATTATCGCACGAATCTCGCCCATTGCTCTACCTCTAGTTTCGCCGATAGCTCTACCTCTGGTCTCGCCGATAGCAATACCTCTGGTTTCACCGATAGCAATACCTCTGGTTTCACCTCTGGTTTCGCCTTGTTTAAAGTATGTTTCTGCCGCTGATGGGGTCATAATTTTTACTCCTAATTTTTGGGTTAAATTGATTAAATTGTCATACGTTTTATACGTAAAATGTTTCGCACTAGTAAAAAGATACCATAAACTTATATCCCACACTACCGCAAACAATTTATCGTTACAAATATTATCCTTAAATTTTACAAATACCTCTAACGCTTCGTTATTGACGTCTTCATCTCTTGCTATCATTAGTATTGTAAAAGCCATCTCTATTATTGGATCGTCTGAAAAGTCTGATTTTAATTTCGCGTTCAAATCGTACAATAATGATTCATAGTTTATAGCATGACGTCGAAAATACGACTTCTTCGGTAAATCTACTTGGTCAACAATATTAGTCGAACTCGTGAAAGGGGATTCGCCGCAATGAAATATTATCGACACTACGCAAGGAAACAAAAAATCTATTGGTTCGCCTTCGTCGCCCCAAAGTTTTATCCAGATCGTATGGGCATATCGATATAATTGACGCGACGCTCCCCGATCATTATTAGACTTGAAATCTAGCAAAAAGTAAACCCATGTATCTGTTTCTTTGAGAGGAACTCGATAGAGCATGTCGCAAAGATTAGCTCGCAATTGACGATTAATATATTTCGTATCGACAATCTCAAGTCGGGCAAGATCAATCTCTGCTAACATCGCGTTGGATAATATGTACTTAAAAATACAACGAGCTAACTCAATAATTGCAAATAAAGTCTTGCAAAACTCATCGTGTTTATAAGTTTTGGGAAATCGTTTTAGTAAGTCTTTAATCGAAATAGACATACTAGACGAATCGTTTGTTCTCAAATTGTTGTTTAAATTTTCTTGCGACATTTTATCTCTACTCTATATGTAACTCGTATTATAAATTCGACGATTCAAAAACGTTAAAGCTTTGTTTACATTGGGAATCCGGCGGTTCAAACTGAAATTAAAAGTGCGGGCAGTTTAAAAGTTTAGTTTTTTGAATTATTTTTATTTTCTTTCCGGCAGCGGATAGTTTGGATTGTTTGGTACGATTGATTTATTTGATAGAGAGTTTTCTATTATCGGGCGTTTTAGATTTATTAGTCGAATTGCGATTATTCGTTGTTCGATTTGTTCTTCTCCGCGAACGAAAAAGCATTTGCCAGTTCCTCTACAATCGCTTGACGTCGGTCCTAGAATTAACCAATTACCCGGCAGTAAATCTACAGAGACTTTAAGCGACTCGTAAACTTTTCGCGGTTTTCCTGTTTCTGTAAACATAATTCCTTGACGACTATACATTTTTGTTTCGGGCAGACCGTATTCTAGTTCCGGAATTACTTCGAATCTAACTTTACCTCCTTCGACTGGCTTTGTTGTCAAGGCGAATTGACCTTGTGCGTTTGTATAAGTTTTACCCCAAATTTGACCGCCTTCGCTTTCGAATAACGACGTCTCGTAGATTGTCGAATCAAACGGTTTTAAAACTATCCGCATATCGGGGAATAGATTTTGAAATTGTTTTGATACGGGCAATTCTCGCGATATATCTTTAACTGAAATTTCTCGTTGGATTCCGTTTATGTATTGTTGCGACTCTGGATTATCGCTGATATTGATTAAACGAGACAACGCCGCCGAAGTCAAACTGCCTTGAATCCCGACTCGAATTCCATTACGAAATAAGTTTAATCGTACTTGAGCGGGAATTACTTGTTCGTCGGTTTCTAGCCAGAGATTATCCAGATATTGTTCCGTTTCCGGCGTGATACGAATATTAAATATTTCAACTGCGGCGGTATTGACCGGAATATCGCTATCTTTGAGTAGCGGCGTTCTGTTTCCTGTTACGTTTCCGCTGACTGTAGAGTTGGTTTTGTCAATTTCGATTGCGGGTTTACCGATTCCGTTTATACAAGAGACAGCGCAAAGTATTGTCGTTGCCAGAATCGTAAAGCGGATTAAGCCGACGGCAAAGAATGTAAATTTATCAAAAATTTTTATCCAATATTTATTCACAAAATGTCTCGATAGTTAATAGGATATTTTTAAATTGTTCGCACTTAAATTTTCGCGATATTGCTAACTATTCAGTCGTAATTTTTTTAAAGAGGCAAAGGAAACGAAGGGGACGTTTGGGTTTTAATTCTGGTTGAAAAGACTCAAGAGCGACGTCTTTTGAGTCGTTAATCTACTACAATTTCAAACAACGACATCTATTTTGTCTCCTAATTCCTTGAAGTCTCTTTAAAAAACGGCTAAATAGTTACCGATATTTTTTAATGAATTTTTAAAATCTAACGATAGCGTCGATGGCGAATGACGTCATATTATTTTTACCGTTGTAAACTCCGTCAATTTTTTGTGAGCCAAATTTTGAGTGTCTTTTTATGTCAGACCAATCGAATCGTAGTTCTGGTCGAACGGTAATATTTGTGGTTGGTTTCCAATTTGCGCCTAGGGTTAATTCATAATAATTTTTTCCTGAGTAATAGAATATCAGCGAGTCTGCGGGTGTTTTTTGAATTCTTGAGTAACCGTCGTCTCTGAACCATTCGGCGCGTAGTCCGACGGACAGTTTATTATTGACGTCGTATTTCAGATATTTTGCGATTGAGACCCAGCATGATTTGCTGTATTGATCGTATTGGGCTGATGAATATTTCAAAGCTCCATTTTTTTCGTAACCGAAATTATGTTCCCAAGAGTCGGTTAATCTATCTGTGATTTTGCGGTTGATTGTGAAAGTATAATTTATTCTATTATCTGTATTTAGTTCTGACTGTTTTCCGATTTGGGCGACGAGCGAGACGTAATTTTGTTCGTTATATCGCGAGATAGATTTTGTTCCGAATATGAAATTGAGACCGCCTTGTTTATCGAACATATTCCATCCTTGCGTTATTCCGAATACTAGTATTTCGCGATTTTTTAATGAGTTGAGTGTTAGTGGAATATCTGATTCGAGGATAAATCCGGTTAGGGTTGTTGGTTGACCGAACATGAATCCGTATGAGTGCGAGTAGAAAAAGTTTTTAGCGGCGGCGGCGGATTCGATACCGTTATTGGCGTAGAAGTGTCCGGTTTTTACGACAGTTGATGTTCCGAAAAAGGGCAAGTAGATTTCGCCGTAGGCTTGAGGCAGAGACAACCCATAGAGAGCGGCGGAGTTATTGCGACGTTGACCGTGCGACGCGTTCCAATGTGCGGCGGCTTCTTCGGGGTAGATTACGTTTCCGTCGGCGATGTAACTGTAGCGGCGAGTTTCTAAACCGATTGAGGACGTGTAGAAGTAATCTGTTCCGAACAGCAGGTCGATTTGACCTCCGATTGCGATGTTGTTTTTGTCTTGTATAAATTGATTTTTGTATGAGACATATAGTTGATTCATGACAAAATCGTTGTCGCGGTCGTTGTAATGGATGACGCTAGGATTTATTTTGTCGGCGGGATGATGGGTGTTGATAAAAGTTCCGACATTGATCCAGCTATCGCAAGTATTCCAGCAGATATATGATTTTGTGGTTTTGTTGTATTTATCGAGATTGAAGAAGTTACCGTTGTATTTATTGAAATCGTTTGATTTATTGTACGAATAATTGTTGTTATTGTTATTACAATCTGGGGTTTGAGGTATTTCGAGCGGGGAGATTGTATCTGTCGGATTATTGATCAAGTTATACGAATTATACGAAGTTGTTGGTTGTTCGATTGAATTTGGAATTGGAACTGGAATTAGATTTGGAGTTGGCGTTGCGTTTATAGGCAATTGAGTTATTGATTGCGGTGGAGAGTCGAGTAACGTAGGATTATTTTTTGAATTGGTATTTAATTCTGATGGTTTAATGGGTGGAGGATCGGGCAAGGATTTAGAGGTTTGAGCGGAGACTTGTTCGATTCGATTTCCGAGATTTGAGGAGTTGTTATTATTTGATGGATTGATATTGTATCTTGGTCGTAGTTTATTATTTTTGTTTTCGGTTTTGTTGACGTTGTTATTTTCGTTGTTGTTTTCATTTTCGTTGTTATTGTTATTGTTGTCGTCGGGATGAGTTTCGACGATTGTATTGGTGTAGAGAGGCGAGATTATGGGTGAAGAGAAATTGTCGTCGTTTGGGGTGATTTCGTTATTGATTCCCAAGCTATAGGCGGCGATGTAATGAATTACCAAAGCAACCAGTGATCCGATAAGAATTATTTTTTTGTACATATTAAATTTGATATACAATTTGTTCTATGAGTTTTGGCGTTGGCAAAGCGTCAAGCCGTTGGTTTTAACTGAAAATTAAAATGTGAACAGTTTAAAATTTTCCTTCTGTTCAATTATACTTTGAATGTAAATCAATGGTTCTTTTTTTAGTGGACAAAGGTAACATTGTTGTTTGAAATCGGAGATTAACGACTCAAAAGAAATCGCTTTTGAGTCGCGTTTCAAACAAGATTTTCAACTAAAACGTCCTTTTTGTCTCATTAAAAAAACAGCGACTAAATTGGGAATTTCTAAAAACTCAAATTTTATTGATAATTTTTGCCAAAAATAAATTTTTAATTTGGTCATTATTTTTTACCGAAAAAAACCAACTATTTGTTACCGTTCAAAGTGTACTATAACTACAATAGGACATACTTTTTTGCGGATAATAACAATTTTTGTTGATTGGTTCAAGACTATTTTGTAATTGTTTATATAAAATAATCTAGAAATTTTCCGGCGGTAAGATTGTCATTATCGTTAGATTTTATCGGAAAGGTAAAATCAGAATAAAACAAAAAATCGTTATTATCAGAATAAATTAACATTTTTTCTGCTATATTTTATGTAATTTATCCTATTTAACTTTTATTTGTGATTAAGTATCTCGTGTTACGCAGTAGTTGTCCGTCATTAGGCGGTAATTGATCAGATAGGCGGTAATAGATCTGGTAGGCGGTAAGAGATCTGGTAGGCGGTAATAGATCTGGTAGGCGACCTTTCGCCGAAAGGTCGCGTCGGCGTTAGCCGACGGTAAATCTGAATTGATTTTA
>JAITAZ010000604.1 GCA_031283825.1 Planctomycetaceae bacterium
CTGCTCGCGATTAAACGCTCCTGCCTTAGGAATAACTCGAAATGAATCAGACTCTGAATTTTTAACTAACGCCTGCGTCTTGCTTGAATCTGATAACATTTCTAGTTGTTTCTCGCCAATTCCAATTTCTACATCGTTTGCAGTATTCGGAACCGTCGATGGCTTCGTCAATAAATTTCTTGGCGGAGACATCGGTAAAAGTCGCGGCGTTACTATCTCTAACGCCTCCGACGACATTACCTCCGAATCACTCGACAACTTCTCCTCTTCTTTAACAATTTTCGGATCAATATTTGTGAAAATTTCTTTTACTTGAACTTGCTCTTTATCAACTATTATTTGTTCGTCTGTTTTTTGAGTCGTTATCGTTGGTGCGATCCACAAAACATACGATTTCGACTCAGGTAATTGAAAATTCTCCGGCGACTCCGTAAACGCAATCGACTCGCCTTGAATTTCTTGATCGCTTTGGCTTTTTGCGTCAATTTTATTTTCAAACGTTTCAACGATTTTCTCTTTTGCCAAATTATTGTTTAAACGCTCTTTTTCAACTGGAATTTCAGTATTTTTGACGTTCTCATTTAATGTCAAATTTGAATTATCAATCAATAATTTTTTTGATAATTTTTTATCGACGTCGTTTATGTCTGCAATAATTTTGCCGGCAATTTCTTTATCATCGATAATTGGAATTCGCTTGACTTCATTTACGTTATTTTCGATTTTTTGATTTTTTGCATGTTGAGAGATTTCTGTTTTTGTTTTAGGTTGAATTTCTTGTACGATAATTTTTGTATCGTCTAAAATAATTGCCGACACGTCGTTTTTCGGTGCAGTCTGTTCAGAAATATTACTCGACAATTCGCCTTGAGGTTTATGAAATGTAATCGCTTTGACATTTATATCGATCTCTTTTATCTTTTCAGTTTTTATTTCAGGAATTTCTTGGACTTGTAAGTCTTTTTGAAATTGTTTGTTAAGTTTTGAGTGTTCGTTTTTTAAAGTCAATTTATTTTCGGGCGATTGCGTTTTATTGTTAATTTTAGTTTCGATTGGAGTTTCAACTTTCTCGGTGCTTTCGGTATTTGATTCAGCGTTGATTTGAATATCGGGTTGATCGTGATTTTCTGTTACGATAATTACGTCTCGCGAATTTTCCGCCGATAAATCTGATTGGGCAGAATCAGATTTATTAACGAAATCAAAAATATTTTTGCTTGGCGTTTTTTCATTTTGCGATACAAGGTCGGGCGGGTTGTCATAATTGTTGTCTGGAATTATGTCTGGATTTGTTTTACGAGTTATGTCGTCCGTAATTTTGTCGTCGGTAATTTTGTCGTCAATAATTTTGTTGTCAGCAATTGTTGTATCATTTGTTGCGTCGTTAGTTTCAATCGGATGAATCACCAGCGATAGTTGCGGACTTGTTGGTATTGAAGTTGTATTTTGGTCGGTATTTTGTTCGTTAATTTTTGGGAATGGCGATTTTGTCGATGGAGTATTTACGTCGGTTGGCGGATGTAATCGAGGTCGAGGTTGCGAATCTGATACTAGGCGGAAAGCCAAAAACGATTCGTCGTCGGATTTGGGTTTAGTTCTTATTTTATTTTCGACAAGTTCTAATTTTGGCAGATCGTCGTTTGCGTTTGATCTCGGATAATTATTGTTTCTAGTCGGGTATTGTAAAAAATTATTTGTAACGTTATTTGTTTGGTCGTATGGATTCGAATTGTAATCGGATTTTGCGTTTCGATTTTGTTGCAACGGGTTTGTTCTGCGGACGTATTGATTGTACTGGTTTTCGGTTACGTTTCTGTTTGGCGGGCGGAAATTTTCTGAGAACGAATTTAACGCGTTTGGTTGTCTGCGTTCTGCGGTTGCGTTTTGACGCGGTCGATCATTTTTTTGACTAGCAATTTCGCGGATTCTAACGCTTGGTTCGTTTTCGGTAATTTTCGTTACGATAATTGACGGTTTATTTCGGTCGTTTTGTAATGTTACGTTGTTAGGCGAAAACGAGAGACTAACGGTAGGAATATTTTTGTCTAGAGGCTTTGTCAAGCTCACGACATTGGAGTCGGAGTTGTTATCGTCTGGATTTTTTTGATATGGAATCAATCGAATTTGATTCGAAGCGAACAAGGGCTGATTTTTTGTAACGTTATTTATTTCGTCGAAATTGATGGGTCTTAATTCGATTGATTTTTTATTGACAGATTCGTTAGCTGGATCGACTTTAGGCGAAATGTCGGGAATTCGTTTTATTGGCGGCGAATTATTTTTTTGTTCCGAACTGAAATTTGCGTTGAAATCTGCATTGGGCAAAGGGTCGGTCAACAATGCTGGCGGCGGCAAAATAGACGGAGGAGGAAGAACAGAAAAAATCGACGTCGTTGAAGGATTCGGTAATACAGTTGGAGGAGTCGTCGATGAAGTCGATGAAAGCGTCGGCGTTGGCGATGGAATTGGATGAGTTGTTGGATTCGTTGGAGTTTGATTTATGTTTTGATTTTTTGTTGCGGATAGAGGATCGGCGAGTAGTTGTCTTTCGTTATCGGTTAGAATTTTATCTTGAATTGACGCGATTTCTTTTGCTTCTAGAATCATTAGTTCTTGTTTTATTTTTTCGACTAATTCCGGCGGGATTTCTGGTTGATTTTGGTTATTTTGATTAAATTTTGGCGGTTCGTCTTTTGCGAGCATAGCTTGTTGTTCTGCGAATTGAGCTTGATTTTCGCTTCCGATTTTTCTATAAATTTTTGCTAATTCTTTGTAAGCGAGTTTATCGCCTAACGCTAATTTTAGGTATCTTAATCCTTCCGTTTGTCTATCTTTTTGTTGAGCGATAACTTGACCAAGATTGAACAAAGTACGTTGATCGTTTGGAGCAGCTAGCACGGCGTTTTTGAGAATTGTTTCGGCGTCGTTTAGTTGATTTCTGTCAACGTATAACTTAGCGAAATCGCAAAGAAAAACCGGATTGGCGTTACTGTCTATCAGTGCCATACGAAAGAATTTTTCGCTTTCGGCATAATTTTTTGTTTTTGCGTTGATAACTGCCATTCGGTGTAGGATTGCGAATCGTTGGCTTGGGTCTTGCGTAATTTTTAATGCTTCGTTATACAGAGTCATTGCTGTTTCGATATTACCGATTCGCTCTTTATTTGCGCCTTCGAGAAAAAGTTGTTTTGCTTTATCGTTTGATTCAATTTTTTTTTCAACTTGATTTTTTTCGACATTATTTTCACCGGATTGTTCCAATCGTTTTTTTGATTCGGACGTCAACGACGACAATATTGACGATATTTCAGAGTTTTTTTCTACTTCGATTATTAGTTGAGCTTGTAGTTTATTTGAGTCAACAACGCTATCGCCGACCATTACCATAAACAAGTAAAGGACAAAATTGATAAACCATAATTTCCAATTTGATTGCGTCATTTTACGGCTGAAACGAATGCACAGAACGATATTTATTAACGCTCCGATTTTGCGGATAATTACGCCTGTATCGGATGTATCGGTTGTAAGATATATAATTCTTTAGAATATTTGCAGCAGTTCAAGCAAATAAAAGGTAATTTGGTAATATATCAGTGGAATATTTTTAACACGTATGAATATTGTACAACCAACCTCATTTTCAACCTAATTTTCTTAACAAAACAACCTCAGTAGCCAAAGACACCCCACACGCCAACCTC
>JAITAZ010000462.1 GCA_031283825.1 Planctomycetaceae bacterium
TTTCGACCTTTTTGTACTTTGCTAATTTTTCGTTATCTAGCAAAATTGGCGGAGAGAATTCGCTTAATTTTGTGCCGAGTTCTTGCATTTTTTTTGCCGCTTCTTTTTGACTTTCGTACTCGGCTTTCATTGTTTCTTTTGGGTTGAATTTGTCGATATTTCCGCAAACGCTTACTAATAGAATTACAAGAATTGCAATTGGAATAATCGGCGAAAAAGACGCGATTTTTCCAACGTAGTGTATTCCTAAAATTCCCATGAGCATTGCAAGAATTGCCCATACGACTGATACCGTAAGATGCGTAAACGAATCTGCCGGAATGCCGAAGGTCTGGACGAGCAGCAATCCTGAAAAATAAGCGTTGACGCTAAGCCATCCGAATTGCAACAGACCCATTAAAAGTCCGGGCATTAGGAATCCGCCGGTTACGCCGTAGGTTGATGTGCCAACTACTGCCAGTGGTAATCCTGTTTTCATTCCGAGTAACCCCGGCACAAGATAACACAGCAGATAACACAAAAACGCCGCTAAAACAAGACTGCCAATTGCTAATTGCAGTCCTCCTGAAAGAGCACCGCCGGTTACGCCTGTCGCGCCTAGCGGTACTTCTTGCCAAAACACAACCCATAGCATAACTCCCGCATAAGAAGCCGCTGTGGTCGTAAGCCAACCTACTCGATTGCTAAATGGATTCGGTTGCGCCGAACTAACATAATCTGGTAATTGTTGTGACATAATTTTTTTCTAGTTTGAAAATTTGTTGAAAATTGTTTGGTTAAATGTTCTCGCCGATTGTAATTAGAATTCACAATGATTTCTAAAAATAAAATTACATTCGGCGGTAATTAAATAAATGGAAATTATCTAACTCGACATGAGCGACTAAATAATTTTCGTAACGATAATTATCGCGTCGATTATTTAGTCGTTCATGTTTAGAGTTTTTATCTTGGTTGGTGTGAATTGGGAAAGTTAATTGAAGTATGGTTCGCGTTCTTGTTTTGGTTTTGTGTTATCGTCTTGAATTTCGCGTATCCATATATTTTTGAATTTAACTGGTGCGCCGTGATCTTGTAACAGTATTGGCAATAGTTCTTCGTGAGGTTCGTATCTTGGCGGGTGATCGTATGCCGTTGAGCCTTCGAGTTCGTGATGATTTATTATCAAGACGCCGTTTTGAAAAACTGTAATGTATGCCGGTCGAATTACTTTGGTTACTTTACCGTTTTCAATTTGTAATTTCGGGCGATTGAAAATGATATCGTAACTTTGCCATTCGCCTCCTTTTCGGCAGGCGTTGACTTGCGGCGGGCGTTGTTTATAAATCGAGCCGCATTGACCGTCGAAGTAAGTTACTTTTCCGTTATCTGCGCCGGACGGGTCTTTGTAAGAGTCGAGTATTTGGACTTCATATTGAGAGCCTAAGTACACGCCGCTGTTGCCCGCGCCTTGACCTTTCTGTTTGTTGACTGGAACGGCGAATTCAATGTGCAATTGGAAACTGCCGAATTTCTTTTTTGTCTTGTTATCTCTTTTGCCGACAACGAGTGTGTCGTCAACGATTTTCCAAGACTGATTCTCCCATTCGGAGGTATCTTTGCCGTCGAATAGCACGATTGCATCCGATGGTGCGCCGCCGACTGTTTCTGACGGTGTTACCGCTTTAGGTTCTGTCCATGCGATACCGCTACGCCAATCTTTCGCAAGTGCTACGGCGCTTAGTCCGATTAAGATTGTAACGGTGATTACTAAAAATTTTTTTGTTCTCATTTTGTTTCTAGTTTGTTTTTTGTCAACTTATCGCAACAATGTCGAGTATGAATTTGTCAATTTTAATTTCGCGAATTTGAAATTCTAATTTGAAATTGGTAATCGAATTAGCAACAAGTTAAACTCGTGATAGAAGTCGGCAAACCGTTTGCCGACAAACAATGGGGCGTAAATATAAGGAATCGCGCCGACTCCGTCAACCACACCCCTTTTTAAAATTCGGAATGCGGAATTCGGAATTCGGAATTATAAATTACGAAATTTTTCTCTTGCGTGTGAACGGTTACTAAAAAACCATATTATTTTTTGGGGGGACATTGGGGACAAAGGGGACGCTGGGGACATTGGGGACACACTAATTTAAAAACCATGAGTAACGACTCAACAGAAGACAACAGCCTTTTTAAAAGAGAGAAATTTTTTTCTTTAAATTTTGTCCCCTCCGAGCCGGCAATCCCAGATTTCAAACAAGAACGTCCCCTTTGTCCCCAATGTCCCCTTTGTCCCCAACGTCCCCCCAAAAAATTATCTTTGACTTTTATCGAAAAATTAAAACGTGAATAGTTAAAAAATAAAAATGTAGAGACGCAATGCCTTGTGTCTCATTGTTCGATCAAAAGATCACCGATTGAGACGCAAAGCATTGCGTCTCTACATTGGGTTTAACAATTCAAATTCCGAATTTTACAAACCGTGAACAGTTAAAAAGTATTATTGACTCGATGACGAAATAAATTTATAATTATTTTCGTTACAAAAAATCGTTAGGCAAATTCTGAAAGTTATGTTTCTTGTCGTAATTGCGACTCACACAATAATTCAGATTTGCTTTTAAACCCAACAAATTTCTTGCAGACTTTTCAGATTCTCGACTTAAAATATAAAAAAATATAAATCAATTGCCGATTTCTCCAACGTTTGCAAATTTTAAACTTAAAATAAAAAATCAAAATCAAAATGAAAACTTTAAATCCCTACATCGTTTTTGTATCGTTGACACTGTCAATCAACTTTGCTTTTTTCACTCATGCAGAAACAAATAAAAAAATCGTCGAAGTAACTATTCTCGCCGATAGCGAAGAAAATGGATACGAAGCATTTCACGCTATGGACGGTAATAAACAATCTCTTTGGCACTCCGAATGGCAAAATAAAATTACAAAAATGCCACACCTCATTACAGTCGATCTAAAAAACTCCACCGAACTCAACGGTTGCATTATCACACCAAGACAAGATGGTAACAACGGAGATATTAAAAATTACGAAATTTTCGTTACAGAAAATCCAACTAAACTAAACCAACCAGACGCTAAAAACGAAATCAATAAAAATCCACAAAATAAAAAATCGCCAATTCTCGTAAATTTCTCCACACCAAAAAAAGGTCGATACTTTGTACTGAAAATCAACTCAAATCTCAACAACGATAACTTCGCCTCAATCGCCGAATTAGAATTACTCAACAACTCCACAAATTTCAAAGCAAAAAAATTAAGTAAAGCTGAAAACGAATTAATATCAATTCTCGGCGAAACAAAAAATGTCAATCCCGAATATGTCAACGAATACTCACGACTAAAAAACGACATTAAAAATAAATCTAACTTCCAAAAAATCGCCGCCGAAACTTTTCTAGAAGATTCGCTTGTACTCGAATCAGACCACGACCCAACTGACATCATACTACGCCGAACTGTCGCACTAATAAACGACTTAAAATCTTCCGCAACTCCCGCAAATCTCGCAAAACTCGACGAACTTGAAAAAAAATTATTCAACCTAAAATCAGAAACAGAAAAAATTCCAGTCGAACAAACATCGTCCCGATTCGAATCTTTCATCCAAATCTGCGAACTCCGACGCCAAATCGCATTCGCAAATCCACTCCTAAACTTCAACGAAATCTTATTCGTTAAAAAACATCGCGCAAAATTCAACCACATGTGCGACCAATATTACGGAGTCAATATTCCCGCTGGAGGAGGAATTTTTATTCTGTCAAATCCCTTTGAAAAAAATGGAGAAAAATCGAAAGTTCAGAATCTACTCGAAAACGCGGTTGTCAAGTCCGGCAGACTCGCAGGAAAAACTCTCAACACCGGCTCGTTCCTTTCGCCCGACCTTTCTTTCGACACAAAAAAATTAGCATTCGCATACGTCGAATGCGAAGACAATACCGCTCAACAATTTCACACTGACCCAACAAAAGGTCACTGGAACGAAAAACGATGCTTCCACATTTTCACCTGCGACCTGAAAAACGAATCGGGAATTTTCGTTACAGAAAATCTACGTCAAATAACCGACGGCACATGGAATGACTTCGATCCATGCTGGCTGCCAAACGGACGAATGGCTTTCATAACAGAACGTCGCGGAGGATATTTAAGATGCGGACGCGAATGCCCAACCTACACTCTGTTCGACATGAATCCCGACGGCTCACAAATACGATGTCTGAGTTATCACGAAACCAACGAATGGCATCCAAGCGTAACTCACGACGGTCAAATTCTTTACACACGATGGGATTACCCAGACCGACACGGCTGCACAGCTCATCATCCTTGGATTACAACTCTAGACGGACGCGATCCGCGTCATGTTCACGGTAATTTTTCTCCTCGAAAATCACGCGCCGACATGGAACTCGATTGCCGTGTAATACCAGAATCGCCGAAGTTCGTAGCAACCGCCGCACCGCATCACGGTCAAGCTTACGGGTCGCTGATTTTGGTCGATCCGCGTGTTGAAGACGACGACGCAATGGCGCCGGTTAAACGATTAACGCCGGAAGTCGCGTTTCCTGAAAGTCAAGGCGGCACGCAAGTTTACGGGTCGGCGTTTCCGATTTCGGAAAAATACTACTTGGCAGTCGCGGATTTTTCCATGACATCCGCAGTCGGCGCTGAATGGCAAAACAAAAATTACATTCGCGGAAACTACGGAATCTACCTCGTTGACGCTTTCGGAAACAAAGAATTAATCTACCGCGATAACGAAATCGGTTGCAATTCGCCCATGCCATTATTAACGCGAACAATGCCAAACGCTCAACCGCAAAAAATCTCGACAAACATTGAACCTCAACCTTATGTCGAACCGCTGCGTAATAAAATCGACTCGTTAGAAAAAGGAACAGTGTCGATTGTAAACGTTTATCAATCGCTGCGACCTCTGCCCAAAGACATAAAATTAAAAGAGTTACGAGTGCTTCAGTTGATTCCAATGTCAGTTCCGTCGGGCAGACCTCCGCACGAAACGGGATTTCGCGAACCGACAAGCGGCGATTCTGTCGTGCTGGCAAGACACGTTTTAGGAACTGTCCCAATCGAAGACGACGGCAGCGTACATTTCAACGTCCCGCCAAGACGAGAATTGATGTTGCAAGTTTTAGACGAAGAAGGATTGGCAGTTCAATCGATGAGAAGTTCGATTTATCTGCACGATGGAGAAACGCTTTCGTGCAATGGTTGCCATGAGCCGAGAACGTCGGCGGTAACGAGTGCGTCGAAATTTCCCAAAGCGATGCAACGCAAACCGTCTCAATTGAAACCGGATCATCCTGATTCGAATCCGTTTAGTTATCCGCGACTTGTTCAACCGGTTTTGGATAAAAATTGCGTTTCGTGTCATGCGGAAGAACGAGCAAAAAAAACGGCTGGTGTCCCGAATCTTGCAAAAGACCCAATTAAAAATAAATGGTACGCGTCGTTTAATGAGTTAGTTCCGAAATACGGTTTTTACTCTTACGGAGAACCATTGAGAACCACGCCGGGAAAATTCGGAGCAAGAAATTCAAAACTATACTCAATCTTGAAAAAAGGTCATCACGACGTCAAATTAACTCCAGAAGAACTACACCGAATAACGCTTTGGCTAGATTGCGTCTCAATTTTCTACGGAGTTTACGAAAAAGAAGCAGGTGAAGCACAACTACGAGGAGAAATCGCTTACCCAACACT
>JAITAZ010000615.1 GCA_031283825.1 Planctomycetaceae bacterium
CAAAAGGAAAACAGCATGAAAAAATTTTTTGACTATATATCTATATCTCGGCGAAATTTTTTACGTACAACGACAGGAGGCGCAGTGTCATTGACATTTACGCCGCTGATTTTTGGCGATGACAAAAAATTACCGTTGGCGCGTTATCAGTATGTTTGTTCGTCGGTCAACTATGCGTCTCTTTCGCTTGAGGAGGCGTGTCGAAGGATTTCCGAACTTGGTTATGAATCGATTGATATTTGGGACGCGATTCCGCCTTGGTTGAAATGTCCTCATTTACAATATGCGGCGGAGACATTGAAAGCCGACGGTTTGAAAAAACTGCTGGAGAAATATCGTTTGAAGCTTTGCGGATTTACAGTTTATTCTGCCGGATATGCGAAATACGCCGAGTTTCTTGGTCAATGCGGCGGCGGAATTTCGATTCAAGGTAGTCGTGCGCCGACAACAAATTCATTGACTGCCGATATGAAAAAATTCATGGAAGAGCTTAAACCGGCGATTGAGCTTTGTGAGAAACATAATTTTTATTTATTGATTGAGAATCACAGTGGTCGGGTGTTGTTGAACAAATTGGATTCGTTCAAGGCGTTTGTTGACCTCAACGTGAGCGACCGAATTGGAATAGCGTTAGCTCCGCATCATATTTTAGTAAACAATGAGTCGGTTGTCGAAGCGATACGGATTTGTGGAGAGCGTCTTCGTTTTATTTATATGTGGTCGAATGAAAAGGGCGAGCAACAGATGCCCGGCGTTGGAAAGGTTGACATGAAGGATTGGATTATTGCGTTAAATGAAATTGGCTATTCGCGAGCGTTAACTCCATTCATGCATCACGAGCCTCTCCCAAACCGAATGGACGAATTACATCGACAATCCCTAAAATATCTACGCGAATTAGAAAACAAGAAATAACGGTAAGAAAGCCAATTTTTTAAACTGTTCATATTTTGAATTTCGGTTATTGTTGCCTGCTTGCTTTCGGAAAGCAGGCTTAATGAATAGAGGTCAATGGAAAGCATTCGTGGGACATTTGCGGGGCGAAATTTGTCAATTTGTATCCCGCGATTGCTTGCCATTGACCCCTAGATTTAACGCATTTATTAGGAAAGGATATAAAAAGCTGACGTCAAGTATGAATTTCCATAGAACAGTATTCCAGAAAATTTATCGCAAAGTTAAACGTTTATTGGGTAGGGTTAGGAATTGGATAAAATATGATATTTTTGGAAAAATTCCTTTTCGTTTATATTTGTCAACTCCTAATTTTACGCCGACTAATTATTCTTACCAACAGGTCATTAATGAGTTGAGCTTGTTGAACCGTTTTACTTTTTTGCCCAATTACGGAAATATGGGCGACATAATTATTGCACAAGCCGAGTATCAACTCTTCGATAAATTTAATTTTCAATATAAGATTTTTGATGAAACGATAACAGAAAATCTCGTTTATGGCGGAGGCGGTATATTTGTAAAAAATTGGTGTCATTGTTATCAATGGTTATTAGAGCTATTTCAAAAAACAGAATTACAAAAAATTATTATTCTGCCTTCCAGCTTTTATGATTGTCCTGATTTATTGGAGATAATAGATGAAAGATTTATTATCTTTTGCCGAGAACAACAGAGTTATGATTACCTTGTCCAGTCTAATAAAAAGGCAAAATATTATTTGGAGAATGATATGGCTTTTTTTCTGAAGAGCAATTTTCTAAAAACGCGCAACACGCGGCGTCTTGATTACAGAAACGTTTATGACAAACTCGTTTTATCGCTTATCGATTTAAGGGAAGTAAATGGTTTTAAGATTGCATATTTTTTGCGTGCAGACAGTGAGAAAAAAGTTCATCAACAAGATTTTGATTTATTGCAAACAATAGATTTATCTAATAGTATTAATTCCGACTCAAGTAATAAAAATGATTGTAATTTTTATTCTAAACTTTTTTTGGCGGCAATCGATAGCGCGGACATTATTGTAACTGATAGATTACATGTTGGAATTGGTTCGATGTTGTTAGGAAAAGAGGTGTTTCTGATAGATAATTCTTATGGTAAAGTATCGGAGGTTTATCGGTATTCAATGCAAAATATAGCAAGGGTACATTTTATTGACGACATTTGTTTTTTATCAGACGAAATAAATAATCGCGTCAAAAATGAAAAAATTAGAATAACGGCAAATACAAAAAATCTAAATCGAATAGGAAAATTTTTGTAACCGTTCACGTACAAGAGAAAATTTCCTTCGCCCTGAAAGGGGCAGCGGAGTTTTAACCCACTGCAACGCGGCGGGGTGTGATTTTTTCTCTTGCGAGTGAACGGTACCGTTTTTGAATGGCTAAACCAACAGTAGAGACGCAATGCCTTGCGTCTCATTGTTCGATCAAAAGATCACCGATAGAGACGCAAAGCATTGCGTCTCTACAGTTGTTAATTTGTAACTAATTCACTTTTTAATTTTTTCGATAAAAATTTCCGTGAACGGTTACTTTTTTTGTAAGCGTTCACGGTTTTAAAATATTGTAACTATTCAGTAGGCGTTTATTGATTAGGTTGATCACAGATCAGGTAGGCGACCTTTCGGCGAAAGGTCGCCTACCTGATCTGGGGGTAGCAAGTGCGTAACATGAGTTAATAATAAATAAACCTAAATAAATAATATAATTTTATTGATACTAAAATCGTCATTTCCATTCTCCGCGAATATCAGTTGAATCCGTATTATCCGCGTTTAAAAATTCCCCTAATTATCTGCGTTTAAAAAATTCCGCTGATATATTACCAAAATTTATACTGAGTAGTTACCGCCCGATTCTGTCTGTCAGGATTGCAAGAATTGAAATCGATATTACAATGTTACGGCTAATTATCTGAACGAGGATTGTAGGATTTATGGGATTTATACAATTTATTATTTAATTCCGCACGTCCTAGTTCAGAAAACTCGTTTGCTTTATTTTCCTATATTCCTTAATTTCAATCTTGAATTGAATATTTATTTTAACATTTAGGTCTCAAAATTTATGTCTTTTTTCGAAGATGCATTTTACTCGGTAGGCGATTTTTTTACATCCGTTACAAGATGGATTGAACGCACAATTACGTCTATGTTCGGCGCGGCAAACGCTCGATATATACGTCAACTTCAACCCAAAATTGACGCTATCAACGAACTCGAATCCGAAATGATTAGTTTGTCTGACGATGAACTCAAATCTAAAACAGACGAATTCAAAGAACGTCTCGCTAAAGGAGCAACACTCGACGATATTCTTATTGAAGCATTTGCCGTTTGCCGTGAAGCCGGACGACGCGTTTTAAGTTTACGCCACTACGACGTTCAACTTCTCGGCGGAATCGTTTTACACAGCGGCGCGATTGCAGAAATGGTAACGGGCGAAGGTAAAACACTCGTTGCAACTCTTCCGGCATATCTCAATGCTCTAACTGGTCAAGGAGTTCATATTGTTACGGTCAACGACTACCTTGCACGACGCGATATGGAATGGATGGGACCGCTTTATATCGCGCTAGGAATAACTGTCGGCGCAATTCAAAGCAACATGGAACCCGAAGACCGACAAAAAGCCTACCAATGCGATATTACCTACGGCACAAATAACGAATTCGGATTCGACTACCTACGAGATAACATGAAATTCGCCGCAAAAGGAGATAGCAAATATCCGCCGCACTACCAACAAGTTCAAGGAAAACTTCACTACGCAATTATCGACGAAGTTGACAATATCTTAATCGACGAAGCACGAACTCCGCTAATTATTGCCGGTCCCGCACACGGAGACGTAACGAAATATAGTTACGCAAATAAAATTGCTATTCAATTGACAAAAGGCGTCGATTTTGAAGTCAACGAAAAAGATCACACTACAAATCTAACCGACGTCGGAGTAAGACACGCGGAAAAATTAGTCGGCGT
The DNA here is from genome assembly GCA_031283825.1 of Planctomycetaceae bacterium. GTDB lineage: Bacteria > Planctomycetota > Planctomycetia > Pirellulales > Thermoguttaceae > WRKP01. Next base: position 3,947 of record JAITAZ010000615.1, read on the forward strand.
CGAATCGTTCTACACCGCCGGAAATATGGAATGGCCCCACTTGATCGATAACGCTTTGAAAGCTCATCATCTCTACAAACGCGACGTAAATTATATGATCGACGGCGAAGAGATTGTAATCGTTGACGAATTTACTGGTCGCGCAATGCCCGGACGACACTGGAGCGACGGCTTACATCAAGCGGTTGAAGCAAAAGAACACGTGCGAGTCAAAGAAGAAAATCAAACTTTAGCGACAATCACTTTGCAGAATTTTTTCAAACTATACGACAAAATCGCCGGCATGACCGGTACCGGTATGACGGAAGCGTCGGAATTTCTAAAGATATATCGTCTTGACGTAATTGCGATTCCGACGAACAAGCCGCTGCGTCGAATAAATTATCAAGACGTAATTTACAAAACTGAGCAGCAAAAATTTAAAGCGATTGTCGATGCAATTGAACGAATTCACAAATGGGACATTCTCGATTTGCGCGGCGACGAAAGCAACGAAGTAATCGGTACGATTATTCGCGAAGAAGACGACCGAATAGAATTTTTGCCCAAAGGAATCAAGCAGCCGGAATGGTTTTTGAAAAAAAATGTCAAAAATATTTCGCGTCGCGGGCGTCCGATTCTTGTTGGAACCGTGTCGATAGAAAAGAGCGAGCTTGTATCGGGTCTGCTTGATTTGAAAGGAATAAGTCATCAAGTTTTGAATGCCAAGCATCATCAGCGTGAGGCGGAGATTATTGCTCAAGCCGGTCGTAAATCTGCCGTAACAATCGCGACCAACATGGCGGGACGCGGTACGGATATTATTCTTGGCGGAAATCCTGAGGCGATGGCGTGGAGTATCTTGCAAAACGATTATCCGACTCGTCTGGAAGAGCCGCGAGACGTGTGGACAAATCTAGTTGAAGAAATCGAAAAACGCGAAAATATGAAAGCCGACGGCGACGAAGTACGAGCAATGGGCGGCTTGCATATTATCGGTTCGGAACGGCACGAGGCAAGACGAATCGATTTACAATTACGCGGACGAACCGGACGTCAAGGCGATCCGGGTTCAAGCCGATTCTACGTTTCATTCGAAGATGACTTGCTGCGAATTTTTGGCGGCGATTGGTT
>JAITAZ010000639.1 GCA_031283825.1 Planctomycetaceae bacterium
TATATCAGCGGAATATTTATAACGGCTTATTTCTGCGATATTCTGCGTATTCTGCGTTTAAATTTGATAAAAAATTTTAACGCAGAAAACGCAGAAAAATTGCAGAAAATTAGGAAAACATAATTCAAGGAAATATCGTTATAAAAAATTCCGCTGATATATTACAATTATTAATTATTGAGTTAGTCTTTAATAATTTCTTGCATCCCCCCCCCTTTATCCCTTTAATCTATTGACTTCTCTCCCGACAAAGCATCATTTCCTTTCCGCATTATCCGCATTATCCGAAATATCCGCGTTTAAAATTCCCCGTATTATCCGTGTTTAAAAACCCGTGAACGGTTACTATCTTTGGAGTTGTCAATCTTTAATTTCGGGTGTTGATCTTTTTGACTGTCTGATTTTTTTGTAGAGATTTGTGTATTCTTCGATACGTTTTTTATTTTCGGGATTTTCGAGTAGGTTTATTTTTTCTTTTTGGTCATCTTTTAGGTTGACTAGGAATTCTGGTTCGTCTGTTAATCCGAAAAATAGTTTCCAGTTATCTTTTATGATAGCGTGTCCTATTCCGTCGTAGCCTTTATCTTTTGCGTTTTTTGCTTTTGAGGCGGCGTAGGCTTTGACTGGTTTTTTGTTATTTTTGAATTTTTGTTTTTGGTCTTGTGGAATATTTTCGTCTGAGGTATCTCTTCCCGGACTTGACTGTACGAGTAAAAAGTCTCGTAGTGGTTTTGATTCGTCTTGTTTTCCGAGTAGTATAGGCAGAATGCTGATGCTGTCGAGTGCTTGGTCTTTTTCTATTTTTGTGTTAGCGATTTCTGCGAATGTGGCGGCGAGGTCGAGGGTTCCGATAACTTGGTTTGAGATTGAGTTTGGTTTAATTTTTGAACCTTTTTCGGTATCGTCTCCCCAGTGTACGATGAAAGGCACGCGATGTCCTCCTTCCCAGATATTGCTTTTTCGTCCTCTTAATCCTCCGACGGCGTCGTGGTTATGGTTTCGTTCTGTTGGGATACCTCCGTTATCGCTTGTTAGGACGATTACGGTATTTTTGTATAGGTTTTTTTCTTTGAGAATTTTTACGAAGTATCCAACGAGTACGTCGGTTTCGAGTACCATATCGGTGTGGTTTGTCATTTTTGTTTCTCCGGCGAGTTTTCTGCCGAAGAGTTCTTCTGGCGGAGTGTATGGACCGTGTGCGCCGTCGGTGTTGAAGTGTATGAGGAAGGGTTGATTTTTCCCTTCGGATTTATTTTGTGCGAGGTGATTATCGATGAAAGCGACGGCTTTTTCGGTTAATTGTCGTCCGACTTCGACGCTATTCCATTCGGGCAGACCGGGTCCGTCGTTTGGGATTACGCCGCCGTTTGGTTGTTTTCCGGCTTTGAGTGTGGTAATTTTTGACGGGTCTCCGACGAGTGTATTATTTTCGTAAAATGCGTAAGGCGGACTTTGATGACCTCTTGCGATAACGAATGAGTAATCGAATCCCCATTGAATTGGACCTTCGGCGAGTTTTGAGGAGAAGTCTGGTTTATTTGGGGCGAGCATTTTTTCGTAAACGAATCCGAGATTGAGTTTGCCGAAAATTGCGGTGTGGTAACCTGCTTCTTTGAGGAAGTGTCCGAAGGTTTTTTGACCTTTTAGGAATTGTGTTTCGGAGTGGAATCCCCAAGTTCCGGCGGGATGTCTTCCGCGCCAAGGAAAGTTTCCTGAGAGCAGGGCGTATCTTGTGGGTGCGCAAAGTGCCGCTGGAGTGTGTGCGGAGGTAAATCGAATTCCTGTTTGGGCGAGTCGATCTATTTCGGGCGTTTTGATTTTGCTATCGGGGTTATAGATTGAGTAATCTCCCCATCCAACGTCGTCAACGTGAATGAGTAAAATGTTAGGTCGTTCTTCCGACGCGAATAAAATCGCGGTAAAAGTAAGAGCGACAAACGAAACGACAGTAATAAACAGTTGTCTAATTTTCATTTTTCTTTTTCCCTTTGTTGGGGGTAAAATGTGAAACGAGCTATTAAATTCTGAACACAGTGTCCAGAATTCGTAAAAACAAAATGGTTTGTTGTGATTAGTCAGTGAAGATTTATTTTGGTATTGAGTCTCTCAATTGTTGTTGATTTGAAATTATTCAGTTGAAATATTTTTGGTAATATATCAGCGGAAATTTTTAAACGCGGATAATACGGGGAATTTTTAAACGCGGATAATACGGATTCAACGGATAAATACGGATAAAGCAAATGACGATTTTAATGTCAATAAAATTATATTATTTATTTAGGTTTATTTATTATTGAGTTAGTCCTTAATAATTTCTTGCTTCCCCCCCTTTATCCCATTAAAATTATTGATTTCTATTACACAAAGGCGTTTTTCATTATCCGCAATTATCCGTATTATCCGAATTATCCGCGTTTAAAATTCCCCGTATTATCCGCGTGTTAAAATTCCGTGAACGGTTACAATTATTTAATCTAAAGAAACAACTCCTCCGTCGTTTACTTTTCCTAATGAGTGAATAGTCGCCCAATTTACATTTGGAGAAATTCCGCGAATCGAACCGTCTCCGAATAGGAAATTAGCAACGCTTGGATGAATCCCGCCAAAAACCGCATGTTGAATATTGGCGTTATTACCTGCGGATCCGTAAAATTCTGTATCAAGAATATCATAAGGCGAGCGTTTAATACTGGGCAACAACGAATAAATTCCTCTTGCAGTATTCATATTACCATGAGTAAAATTCGTATTGAGATTTCCTCCATCCCATTGTGATTCTTTTAATGATTCGGGAACTTTATCAACTAATTTAGCTGGAATAAATTTTTCTCCGACTACAATTTGATTACTTGTTCCATCTATCCACCATGAGAAAGTGTCTCGCGGTTGCCAACTTGTAATGAATCTTTTATCTTCGTTCTCATGACCAACAGGAACAGCCGGCGTTGCTGCTGCGGCATTACTTGCCCATGTAACAACGCTAACACGAATTGGACTACTATTTCGTTGCAATAAATTATTCGGGTTTGAATCATTATTACCGTACACCGAAACTTGATCAAACCAATTACCGTAATTCGGCGCTGTAGGAGTCGCAGGATCAAAAGATGACACAATTGCATAGTCTCCGCGAGGTCCGTTGTTATTATTATTCGTTCCAGTGCCAATCCCTGGCGAGTTATCAACATACCGCACGCCGGATCGTCGTGTTGGACATTTATAAAGCGAAACAGAACCAAACGCCGCTCGCAACGGTTCATGTACTCCGGTCAATCCATTTACAAACCAACCTCCGGTGTTGGTTGCCGATGTTCCGTTTACTATCAACGGCGCTTTGTTAGTAGTTCCGACGTCAATAGTTCCGAGTACGTCGTAAAGCGATTGTTGTTCGATGTACGGATAAATCAATCCCCAGAACGACGGCTTATGACTAAAAATTGTCGATGGTGGCAAGCTGTTGCTTGCGTCGTGGAAATTGTGAATTGCAAGACCTATCTGTTTTAAATTGTTTGAACATTGAGCGCGTCGTGCTGCTTCTCTTGCGACT
>JAITAZ010000082.1 GCA_031283825.1 Planctomycetaceae bacterium
AAGCGAAGTATGAAACTCTTATCGTTTTACTTTTGGGTACGCAGTAATTTTTGCATTCTTTTTTAGACAGGTAACAGAGATAGAATTTTTGTAATTGTTCGCATTTGAAATTTCGTAATTTCGTAATATTCGTAATTTTTTTTGTAAATTTTAATTCTGAAATTTTACTATTGGAATTAATTTTACAATAATATATTTCGGCAATGTTTTTTTTATGCTTTATTGATTAACGAAAAATAATGCGTCTTTTTTTTCGACACAATTAAGTTTATGAAACTTCTACTGTGTCGATTTTAATTTATCGTTACGATTGAGTATATTTTGAGTTGATTTCTTAATTTTTGTAACGTTAAATAATCAAAGTTTCGCACAATTATACGTAATCATAATTTTCGATCAATCCCCCCCCTGATTTAAGTTTTTTGTGATATATTTTTGGGAATCTCTAAAAATTCAAAATATATTTTAATCTTCAAGTTCGCGAAAGAGTATAAAAACCATGATTAACGACTCAACATAAACCAACAGCTTTTTAAAAAAGAGAAATTTTTTTCAGCTTTATTCCTTGTGTCATTAACTTCAGATTTTAAACAAGAATGTCCCCAAGTGTCTCCTAAAAAAGGCGGTATTTTTTCTTTTTCTTACTTCAGAGAAATCCTATGATTGGGCGTTTATCTTCTTGAGCCGCTGCTTGGGACGTAGGGCCAACGTACAATTGGTCGTCTTTTATTATTGTTTCCGAAAGAGTATGTCAAACCGATAGCGAGCGACCAATTTCCTTGAGTTTTTACGTTTTCATGCGAGAAAATTATATTGTCGATAGCTTCTGCGTGAATTGCGAATTGTTTATTCCACCAATATCTCAATCCGAATCCAAATGGCATTGACAATGTTTCGGCGGTTTGTTTTTTTCCGAAAGTATCGTAAAACGATTCGCGAGCAAAGCCTAATCCGTACTTAAAATACGGGCGAAATCTAGCATTTCCCAAAGGGTAATAATGGACGCTAACATCAAAGACGGTAAGTTGATTACTTCTTGTAGTCAAACCGGGTACGTAAACGGAAGTACCCGGATTATTTGCGGCGTACCACATCGCGTATTGAGCGGCGCCGTTTTGTGTTTCTTTTATATCAATTGACGCAAAATGCAGACGTCCTTCTAATCCCCAGTATTCGTTCATGTTGTATCCGAGAATTAGTCCGCCGTTTGCTCCGTTGTCTTGATCGATCATATTTGAGACCAATTCCGAGCCGTTAATTTTCCCGATAAAGCCGCCGAAATAGTAGGGTCGGTCTAGCCAACTGCTATTTCTCAGCGGCATTCCGACGCCGCGATCTGGTCCTGTCGGCGAGTTGAACGGGCTGAGTGTTGTTACGCAAGACCAGAGTTTAGAAAGTATCGGATAAAGAATCGGACGCGGAGGTTTTGGACTCCATTCGGCTTCTAATCGTGCTGATTCTGCCGCTTCGCGTTTTGCGATTCGTTCTAATTCGCGAATTGATTCAGGTTCTAGCAAGTCGTTTCGACGCGAATTTTCAGGAGAATTTATCGAATTACGATTAGTTTCCGGCGGATATCCGTAAGAGTTATCAGGCGTGTAATAATTGTAAGGATCGTAAGTCTGACCATAATTTTGATCGTAACCGAGCGGCGAATACATTCCGTTGAAGTACGGGTACGGGTAGTATTGCGGTAAATATTGGGGCGAGTATTGAGGATAATATTGAGGAATGAATTGAGGATAATATTGTTGGTAATTTTGTTGTAGTTGATCGGGTTGTGTGTAATATTGTTGGTTGTAGGTTTGTGGAAATTGATTTTGGTCTTGATAAAATTCGGGGTTATTTTGGTTGTTGGCGATATAGTTGTTGTAATTATCGTAGGCGTAATTTGTGTTTGGCAGAGAATTATTTTGCGGCGAGTAGTTTGGCGGTTGGGCGTTAAACGGATCGACATTTGCCGGCAGATTTGGCGTCGGCGTAGGATGCGTAGGATTTTGCGCGATTTCTGATTGATTTTGTTCGTCTGTTGAGGAGGCGAGTTTTATTTTGTTTGATTGTTTTTTCTTTTTAGCGGTTTCGGAGTTTTTTCTATTTCGGGTTGAGGGAATTGTGCGGTCGGAGAATTCGGTTGATTTTGCTGGTTGCGTTTGTTGGTTGACTGTGGAGAAGTTACGATTTATGTTTGAGGAATCATCGTAGTCTGCCAGATTTTTGTTAAAGTATTTTTCCATTGGGTTGACGAGCGAGGCAGATTCGGCTGTAGAGACGTTTTCGTCGGAGTCGCGTAATTCGTCTGCGATTAGTCGATTAGAATTTGTCGGATAGAGACGATTATTTGTACAAAAAATAATTATCAACCCGATAATTATGATTGAGAATAATTGTAACGAAAATAGTTTGCGTTTAAAGTGCGATAAATAATTTTTATTGATTTGATTAAATTCTGTAATTCGCTTAGGGTTGTGATTATAGCGCGAAGAAATTAAAGTAATCGGAGTTTGTAGAATTTTCGCGCAAGCCGAGAGTAGTCGTCTTTTGAGAATGACGTTATTATTTGAAAATTTCGGGATGATAAGTTGTTTTTTAGGCATCCGTAAATTATTAAGTTTCGGTAGTAAGAGCTTGAGTTGTATTTAAGTTGTCGTTGATAAATTAGTTTTTTTGTATTTTTTGGGCGGCTTATGTACAAAGGTAAATCGCCAGAAATGCCGTTTTGCGGATTATGTAAAAAAACCAGAATCATGTCAAGAGGAATTATCAAGTAGAAATTAGCGTTTTAAAAAACGTAATATATCGATGTAATTTTTGTAACCGTTCACGGAAATTTTTATCGAAAAAATTAAAACGTGAATAGTTACAAATTAACAAATGTAGAGACGCAATGCCTTGCGTCTCATTGTTCGATCAAAAGCTCATCGATAGAGACGCAATGCCTTGCGTCTCATTGTTCGATCAAAAGCTCACCGATAGAGACGCAAAGCATTGCGTCTCTACTGTTGGTTTAGCCTTCAAAAACGGTTACACTTTCAGTGAATTTTTTGTAACTATTCTGGAGAAATTTTATTTTTCATAACTCCAATTTGAAAAATAAAAATTTCAATTGAATTAGTTACCTTAACCAAAAACCAAACCAAAAAAGTTTGTAATATATCAGCGGAATTTTTTTGTAACGATAATTCCTTGAATTATGCTTTCCTAATTTTCTGCGATTTTTCTGCGTTTAAATTTGATAAAAATTTTTAACGCAGAAAACGCAGAAATAAGTCGTAATAAATATTCAGCTGAAATATTACAAAAAAAAGGAGAAAAATCTTATGTCAAAAATATTACGAACTCTTTGTTTCGTGTTGACAACTATTAGCTTGACCGCTTGCACTATTTCAATTTCAATTTGCCCAGCTCAAGAAATTAAACAAATAACGCCCGCAACAAATGAAAATTTCAGCGGAAGTATTCAACCATATCAACTACAAATAGAATTTCTCTCAACGCCCTGCGGAATCGATGAACCAAAACCTCGATTCTCTTGGAAATTAAAATCCGATAAAAACGATCAGACACAATCGGCTTATCAAATTGTTGTTCACAAAAAACTAAATCCAGACGACAAGAAAACTTTGTCCCTCGTTTGGGACTCCGGCAAAGTTGACGGGAATAAAGTTTTAGTCGAATACGACGGTCAACAGTTAGAACCAAAGTCAAGATATATCTGGGACTTGATCGTTTGGGATAAACAAGGTAAATCGTCAAAAACAAACGTTTCCACTTTCTCCACCGGAATCTTTAAGTCAGACGAATGGTCGGCAAAATGGATCGGACTCGATAAACCTTTACAAGACGACGAAGAAAACAATATTTTAACATTCGACAAAATGCTATCACATGAAGCCGCTTGGATCTGGACAAACGAAAACGCCCTAAACGCACCGCCCGGACACGCAACTTTCCGAAAAACTTTCAACTTGACCGAAAATTCCGAACTCATCAACGCGACTCTTGCAATCGTCGCCGATAACGAATTCACCGCTTTTCTCAACGCTAAAAAAATCGGACACAACTCCGATTTCTACACAATAAAAAATTTCGACGTTACTGAAATCCTAAAACACGGAAAAAACACGATTGCAATCGACGTAACTAATCACGGCAAAACTCCAAATCCGGCGGCATTGATCAGCTTGTTGATTATTCGTTACAAAAATGGAAAAATAAAAATTGTCAAAACCAACAACGATTGGAAATCAATCGATTACACGCCCAAAAATTCAGAACAAATTGATTTCGACGACACTCTTTGGAAAAATTCAGTCATAATCGCAAACTACACAACTAAGCCGTCGAACAGTCCGCCGATTAATAATTTGCCGGCAAGATATCTCTCCAAAAATTTTACAGTTAAATCGAAATCGGCAAGAAGCAAAATAACTCGCGCGACAGCTTATATTTCCGGTCTCGGTTATTACGAGCTTTTTATAAACGGCGAAAAAATCGGCGACCACGTTCTCGACCCAGTTTTGACAGATTACAATAAACGAACAACCTACGTTACACACGAAATAAAAAATACAATAATAAAAAACCGTCAAGACGCCATCAATAATATTAAAGTAATTCTCGGCAATGGCAGATATTGCTGGACTCGCCGCCCAAGCGGTTCAATAACACATTTCGGATACCCAAAATTATTGTTCCAATTAGAAATTCAATACGCCGACGGCTCAACACAAACAATTGTCAGCGACGAATCTTGGAAACTCTCAACAAACGGCGCTATTCGCGATAACAACGATTACGACGGCGAAATCTACGACGCGCGAAAAGAAAATATTACATTCAAATCAAACGCGAAAATCGTTGACGCACCGACAGGTAAACTTGCCGCACAAATGATGCAGCCAATGAGAATAGTCGAGCAAATTACGCCGAAGTCAATTAGTCAAATTAAACCGGACGTTTGGATTTTCGACTTTGGAGTCAATCTGGTCGGCAATTGTAAGTTGAAAATTCCAGAAGGTTTAAGTTCAGGAACAGAATTAAAACTTCGTCATGCTGAAAGACTTCTACCCGATAGAACTCTTTACGTCGCTAACTTGCGCAGCGCGCTCTGCCGAGATATTTATATCGCGTCAGGAACAGAGAAAAAAGGTGAACGCGAATACACGCCGACTTTTACGTATCATGGTTTTCGTTACGCTGAATTGTCTGGACTTCCGCCGAATTTTAAGCCGGACGAAGAAACGTTGACAGCAAGAGTTATCAATACCGACATGCCAAGAATAGGAACTTTTGAAACAAGCAATCCAACGATTAACGCGATTTATCGTAACATTGTTCGCGGAACGCAAGGCAATTGTATAAGTATTCCGACAGATTGTCCGCAACGCGATGAACGTATGGGCTGGCAAGGCGATAGAGCTTTGGAATCGAAAGGCGAAATGTTCTTTTTCGATAATATGGCGTTCTACACAAAGTGGCTAAACGATATTGAAGATTCGCAGCGTGCCGACGGCGGATTATGCGACGTTTGTCCGAGTTATTGGCAAGTTTATAATCCTAACGTAACTTGGCCTACAGCTTTTACTCTTATTCCTAACCATATTTACGCGATGTACGGAGATCGGCGTCCGATTGAAAGACATTACGAAGCAATGAAACGTTGGTTAATTGGATATCTTGGTCAATTCGTGAAAGACGGAATTATTGACAAAGATAATTACGGCGATTGGTGCGTTCCGCCAGAGAAACCGGAGTTAATTCATTCAAATGATCCGGCGCGTAAAACGTCGAAGCCATTGTTAGCGACGGCGTATTATATTTACAATTTGGATTTGCTGACAAGGTACGCGAATATGTTGGATAAAAAGTCGGATGCGGAAGAATTTGTCAAAAAAGCAACAGAAATGCGTAAGGCGTTCAACAATAAATTTCTGAATGCGGAGAAGGCAATGTATGATAACGGAACTCAAACGTCGTGTATTTTGCCGTTGCAATTTGGAATTGCGCCGCCGGATTTACGCGGTAAAATTTTTGAAACTTTGACCAATAATATTGAGAAGGTAACGAACAATCACGTAGGCACGGGATTGATCGGCGGACAATGGTTGAATCAAGTTTTGAGCGAGTTTGGACGAGCTGATATTTCGTTCAAATTTACGACCAATACAGACTATCCGAGTTGGGGTTACATGATAGAAAAAGACGCGACAACGATATGGGAACTTTGGAATGGCGACACTGCCAATCCTTCGATGAATAGCGGTAATCATTTGATGTTAATTGGCGATTTAACGCTTTGGTATTATGAGAATCTTGCAGGGATCAAGGCTGATCTGGAGCGACCCGGATTTGAGCATATCATTATGAAACCAATACCGATTGGAGATTTGAAATTTGTCAACGCCGAATTTAATTCGGTTCGAGGAACGATTAAGAGCCGATGGCAACGCGACGGCAAAAAATTTCACTGGGAAATAGAAATCCCTCCCGGAAGCACGGCGACTGTTCATATCCCCGATGGAGAAACATTAAAAAATATCCCCTCCGGAAAACACGTTTTCGATTCAGAATTGAAGTAAATGATAATTTGGAGTCTCTAAAATTTCATCTTTAATCGTTCACTTTTTTTAAAAAACCATATTATTTTTTTGTTTTTACTCTGAAAAATTACCAACGTTTAAGCTCACGATTTTATCGAATAGGGGGGGATTGTGGTAAATGAAATGTGCGTTATACTTCCTACCCTTAATCAATTGATTGATTGTTGGAAAGATGTTTTTTACGTTGCCAATTTTCAATTACAATTTTTATTGAGTTGATTAAATTTCGTTACGGAACGGGATGACGTTAAAAATTATTCCGTCCGAAAAAAATTTTTTTAATTGCGAAAAAATTTTTTTGTCAGGTTTATCTTAAAGGAATTGTATTTTATGTTGTAGAAGGAAATACTGTTAAAAAACAGATTTACATATTAAAACTGATTTTTTTTAATCGGTAAAAAATCTAATTTGTACGGCTGCAACCGGCGGTAGGAATATTTCTTTTTAATTTCCTATTGACTGACAGGGGGCGATTTGTATAATCTCCGCCCTAGCGCATGGTTTATCGGCAGAATCCGGTCGTACTCGCAGTTTGGAGATAAAGGTTATTACATCTTTTCTAATGTACGTTGTTAAAATTTTAGACGTATATTTTCTGGTTTGTACGCTGTTGATCCGGAAATATTGATTTTATAGTCAATATGCGATATTTCAGTAAAAGCGTATTTGCCGTTGCTGATTAATGTCTGATTAATGTCTGATTAAATGTTGCGCAAAATGCGCGTTTACTTAATCGAACAGACGTTTATATACGACTCGCAAAATACATAGCATGACGACATAACAAGATGAATTTCGGCGATTCGAGATATGAATCTAAAAATCTAGTTTTTCAATCGCAAGCAGACAACAAAAACGGAAAATTATCACGAACAGTTTAAAAATTAAAAACGATTTTCAGATTTTTCGTAATCGACAATAAAAACTAACGATTATTTCGGATAATAATAAAATTTAGATACAAATTAGACCCTAATTAAGATAAAGAATTCCGTTTTTTTTGCCGACAATACAATTTACCTTGTTGAGTCAATTGGGCAGAATTATTCGAAAGTAGAACGTCAAATAAATTTTTTGCCAAAATTGCATAAAGAATAAGTTGAATTGCTAGTAAGCCGCAAACGTTATAAATTTAATTACAAATATTAACAATTTAAATTCGTTGTAAAGGAGCGAAAAAGACAAAAAAATTCAAAAGGTGAAAAAATGCAAAATGTTTTTGAAGCAATTTTAGAGACGGGACATGACGAAGATTTTGTACCTGTAGTTACAGAAGATTTTCGACCTACAGACGCACCGGCAGGTTCTCCGGCAAAATTGGAAGTTCTAGCAGAAAGAATAAGAAGAGGTTTACCGCTCTGGCATCCCGAAGACCGAGTCGATTACTCAGGACTAACCGGTGCCGTACGCCCGCCGCATGATTAATTCGTTTTATTGATTTTGCGAAAAAAAGTCAAAATCAATTTCAAGTCAAAATCAATTTCAAGTCTAAAAAAATTCTATCTAAAAAATATCAAAACAAAACAAGAAATACTTCAATTGATTATATAATAGTCTATTAAACTACTCGCACTTTACTTTTCATTCTTACTGAATATTTACTACAAATTTCGCAACCGTTCACGGTTTTTAAATTCGGCATTCGGAAGTATTGTAATTTTAAACACGGATTACACGGATAAGACGGATTTTCACGGAAAATATCAAATGATTATTTCAAACCAATTAAATTAATTAAATAATTTGTTTGTTTTGTATCTTGAGTCGCTCAAGAGATTATTTTAGGGCGTTGTTTATTTTTTATACCGTCATGTTACAATCGTCCGCCAATTGAAAAATCCAAAAATAACTTGCCGCCAAATTCGTTACTAACAAAACTAAAAAAAGGAGTTTAATTTTATGTCAGTAAAATTTAAATCAATAACCCAACAAGCCAAAAATAATATCAATAACAGACTCTACATCGGAGTCGAAAATCTAACCAATAATAGACTCGGAATCTCCATCAGATTAGAGAAATTTTTGATCAACTCAATCAGCTCGATCAAAAAATATTGCCGACAACTCATAACTCTCGGTTTACTCTGCTCAGCCTTGTTTACTCTCGCTTTCAACGACCTCAATGTAGTCAACTCGCAAATTGTTAATCGAATCGTTCCTCCGCCGCCATACTTTACTAACTCCAAACGCGCCTACGAACAAGGAGATTATCCGGCAGCTTTAAAATTTCTCACCGACGACATCAAACACGCAGTCAAATTCAATCTGCCAAACGGCGCGCCAATCTATTGGATCGACTCGATTTGCTACCAGTCCATGATCGGCGAATGCCACTACCAAACCGGAGACTACCAAAACGCTCTACTCGCCTTCAATATGGCAGTCGATATCTACATGGATCAGCCAGATTGGCTCAGCAAAGTTACTTACAACCTACAACCTACCCTAATTCCTCGCCCAGTTCTGCCTTGGATCTCAACCTCGCGAAAAGGCGGTATCGGGAATTTCTCAAACTGTAAATTTCAAATTCTACAACAATCGCCAAAACTTATCGCCCTAAACGGCGCACCTGCCCTCACCACACAAAATAGCTTGACCTCCATCTACGCCGACGAAATTGTTACACGACTCGCTATCGCTATCAGACGACGCGCTGAAATACTCGGTCCCCTGTCCCGATTCGATGAACGAACCCTAAAACTAAATAAAATTTTCTCCGATAGACCCTGCCCCCCAAACCACTTTTCTGGCGCATGGATCGACGTCCTACACGGATTGACTCTATCAGCTCTCGGAGATTACCAACTCGCAATCCCACAACTCGAAAAAGGTATTCTCATGCAAGCCGCATTCGATCACCAACTCACCCCTTACGCCCTAAACGAACTCGGAAATATCGCACTACTCGAAGGTAAAGCACCCGCCGCTCAACAATATTTTGTCGAAACCTCACTCTGCGCTACATTCTTCGGAGACCCCGCGCTAATCGGAGAATCATTCGGAAATATCGCCAAAGCCCAAAAGTTAATCGATCAGACTAAACCCGTCGCGCCGCTCAAACTCGCACTCGCTTACTTCTCAAAACCTAATCCTAAAACAAAAACAAACCCAAGTCCGCAAATCCTAATTCCGCTACTACACGAAATCGCCGACGACGCCCTAACCGTCGGAGACCCCAAAACCGCTGCCGAAGCATGCAACCGCGCAAAAAATTTAATCAAATTCCCCGACACTACAGCAACAGCGCGAAACTTCTATATTATCGCCAAAATCGAATACCTAAACGCTCTGGCAAATTACTCCGCAAGCAGAAATTTCTCATTCAAAGCAGGAGACGATAACCTCGTAAAATCAATTATGATCAACCGCCGCGCCTCGCTCTGGATGCACCACTTGGCAATGCTCGAACTCGCTTTTCTCAACGGACAAGTCGCAACTCGCGGACTAATCTCGCCGCACGAAGCAAGCGATCTATACGAAATTCTACTACGCGAACCAACCGCCAATGATTGGGCAACTCGACCAACCGATTGTATCACCCTAATGACTTGCACCGACCCCAAAGCATATCAACGATGGTTCGTAGTCGTAGCACTGATGTTGGCAGATAAAGAAAAAGCATTCGATATCACCGAACTAGCTCGCCGCGCCGCATTCTACTCGATCTTGCAACATAACACTCCGCCCGCACTACAACTCAATCCGCGTCATCTCGCTTTAAGAATCATGTTTGAAGGAACAGGCAACGACGTCGAAGATATACAACAAGAACGAAATATGCTCGCTATCGACTTCGCAAAATTCGGACAATTGTCAGATAAAGTACGAGATATTAAAAAACAACTCGCAGAAATTCCAATCGTCCCAAAAGAAGAATCTCAAATCGCACAACAGAAAAATCTACTCGCCGAACTTCAATCTACAAGTTTCGCCCAAGAAGTAATGCTCCGACCAATAGCACTGTCGCGAACCAAAGTAACAACCGCGTTTCCGCCAATAGTTAAAATCGATAAATTCCGAAAAGAATTGCCCGAAAAAACCGCAATGCTGCTGTTCTACGAAGACGCACTCGGAGATATGCACGGATTCCTCGTTGACCGCTATAACCTTAAATCGTGGGTAGTCGCCAAACCGCAACGCGAACCGGCACTGGGTCAACTTATAACAGATTACCTCGAAGCAATCGGAAATAAACGCGAAGGTAACTCTATCTTGAGAGCTAAAGAAGATATTATTGACTCCGATAAAAAATGGAAAACCGCCGGAAACGCTTTACTGCGACGATTACTTGGACAATCGCACAATGTAAATTTCACCGAGCTTGTCGTGATTCCTTACGGTCGGCTTTGGTACGTTCCGTTTGAATCGTTGACAGTTCAAATCGGTCAAGAATTTCGACCGCTAATATCAGCAGGAAACGAACCAATTACAGTTCGATACGCGCCAATGGCGTCGCTTGGTATCCCGAAAAAAGCCGCGCCAAGAAGCAAAATCGACGAGACACTTGTAATCTACGGCAACTTAATGGGCAAAAACGATTCAACCGCAGCACTCGACGCAATCGACCGATACACAAAAAACGATATGATAAAAAACATGGCACTCGCACCGTCAAAAGAAAATAAATTACCCGACTTTCCCGGAACCGCTTCAGCATTTGCAACTCAAGTCAAACAGTTGGTCGTGTTAGACGATATACAAACGGCTAACTTGAAATTGCTAGAATGGTCGCCCTTCACAAATGATAAAAATAAATTGAAAAATCCAGTCGGAAGTTGGTTGACACTGCCTTGGGGTGCGCCGCAATTAGTCGTTTTACCGGCATTTCACACTCCGGCAGAATATGCGTTGAAACCTGCAAGTTCAACAAAAACGCCAACATTCGTACCAAACGGAAACGATATTTTCATGACAGCTATGACTCTAGAATCATGCGGAGCAAAAACAATTCTAATAAGCAGATGGAGACCAGGAGGAAGATCAACTTACGACTTAGTCGGAGAATTTATGAAAGCATATCCAGAAATGCCAGCCGCAAACGCATGGAGACAAGCTGTCATGAATGTCGGAATAAAACCAATCGAAATCGAACAAGAACCAAGAATAAAACCATCAACAAAAAACGAAACGCCTTTAGCAACTCACCCATTCTTCTGGAGCTCTTTCCTACTAATCGATAGAGGAGAATACGAATCAAAAAATGATAATAATGAGTAACTCATGTTACACACTTGCTGCCACAGATCAGGTAGGCGACCGCCGACTCAGGTAGGCGACCGCCGACTCAGGTAGGCGACCTTTCGCCGAAAGGTCGCGTCGGCGTTAGCCGACGGTAAATCTGAATTGATTTTAATTATTGTCGAATCCATTTTATCGTTGCC
>JAITAZ010000134.1 GCA_031283825.1 Planctomycetaceae bacterium
ATAAAGGCGTAAAAATAATGACTCCAACCGCCGCAGAAACATACTACAACCAAGCCACAACTTTAGGTTTTAAAAAAGGGTTTAAAAAAGGCAAAGCTGAAGGTAAGGTTTTAGGCAAAGCTAAAGGCAAAGCCGTATCAATAATTCGAGCGTTGGCGCGACTTATTGACGAGCCATCGGCGAGATTGAAGAAAAGGATTATGCAGATTCAATCTGAGTCCAAGCTTGACGAGCTTTTTGATTTTGCTTTTGAATGTGTATCGCTTGGAGAATTTGAGACGGCGTTGAATTGATAGCGCGGGTTGTTGATGCAATCAAAAAAATATTGTAATTGGTCGAGCGAATAAAAATTGAGAATATTCGCCGACAAGATACTGTTGTTCTATATGCGGTTAGTAATTTAATGAAACAAAAAACATGTAACTATTCGGTTGTGATTTTTGTGATGTTGTTTCAAAGGACAAAAGTGAGCATTGTGTCTTTTTTGATAGTCAGTAAACCAATAGTTTTTTTGTTTTTTGTAAAAAGAAATTTAAGTAGTTAATATTGCTTAAAAAATTTAATTTGTATGATAGCACGTTTAAGATTTTTTGTTTTATTTTTTTTGTTGAGTATTTTGTCGTTTGGTTGTGTTGCGGCGTTGGGTGCTGATTCTGATTTTGCTCGGGAGTTTGAGGAGATTCAAAGTGCTTTTGATTCGGCGGGGTTATTGTCGGTAGAGCAGCAACCGGAGGCTTTCAAACGAGTTGCGATTATGTATCAGAATTTGTTTGACAGAGGAATTCGGTCGGGTCAGCTTTATTACAATCAGGGCAATGCGTGGTATTATGCGGGCGAGCGAGGTCGAGCGATTGCGTCGTATAAATTAGCGTTACGATATTTGCCGCAAGACCCAAGAATAATTGCGAATTTACGAGTTGTCGGCGGCGTTAATGTTGACGTATCGCCGATAAGTTCGGAATTGGGCGGCAGAGTTGCGATTATTGAGTATTTATTTTTCTGGCAAAATTGGGTTGGAGTTTATCAGAAGATTTTTTATTCTACGTTGTTTTCGATTTTTCTTTTTGTTGTTTGTTTAATTATTTTGTTTATGCGAAAGGGCGTTGGCGAAAGAGTTGGCGGGATTCGTAAAGTTTTGAGAAGATTTGCGATTTTTCTATTTGCGGTAACATTGATTTCGGTATTATCGGCGGCGTATGATTGGTATCGATTTGAGTGTTTTTCTTACGTTGTGATTTCAGTTGAAGACGCTCAACCGCGTAAAGGAAATTCCGAACAATATGACAAAGCGTTCACGAGACCAGTTCCGCTTGGAACGAATGCGTTAATAATAAGCGAGCGAGGAGATTGGTTGCATTTAAGATTCGGAGACATGCAAGATGCTTGGTTGCCAAAATCGCAAGTTGTTAGATATTGAAGTGATTATTTGTAACTATTCTGTTACAGTTTTTTTAAGGGACAGTAGAGGGACGTTTGGGTTTAACTCTGATTGAAAATACGCAAGAACGATGTTTTTTGAGTCTTCAATTCCCAATTTCAAACGACGATTCCCATAAGTCTCCATTGTCCTCTAAAAAAAGCTGGTACTGAATATTTAAAATTTTTGTGCGATTATAATTTTGGAGGTTTAAACGTAGATGCCTTTTTCTAATATGTCGATGGTTCAGCTTTCGCGTTATCTTCATTTGCCGGAGGAGCAGGTACGGAAGTTAGTGGATCGTGGATTGATACCGTCTAGGCGGGTTAATGGCGAGTTGGTAATATCGCGGGACGAGGTTCATCGATGGCTTGAGCGTCGGATAGGCGTATCTGACGAGGTAGAGTTAGCGAGGGTGGAGCGTGCGCTTGATGGTTCTGTGCCAGCGGGCGAGATTGAGGAGTCTGTAGTTGTATCGAGTTTATTCCCAATGGGTTCGGCACTGATACCGTTGGAGGCGAAGACACGGGATTCGGCGATAAGGTCGATGGTTCGTTTAGCAATGGGGACAGGTTTATTGTGGGACGAGACGGCAATGATAGACGCAGTAAAAGAGCGAGAGGAGTTGCATTCGACGGCGTTGGACAATGGGGTTGCTCTTTTGCATCCGCGAAGACCGATGTCAGGAATTTTGGGAGACACGTTTTTATCGTTAGGGATAAGTTCGCGAGGAATTCCTTTTGGCGGCGAAGGCAAGTTGACTGACGTATTTTTTCTAATTTGTTCGATGAGTGACAGAATTCATTTAAGAATTTTAGCGAGGTTGAGTAGAATTTTATCAATATCAAATTTCCTCCCTGATTTACGTCAAGCCCAAACCGAACAAGAAGTAAGAGATTTAATCCAATCCGCAGAAGAATCAATTATACTTTGAACGTGAACGGTATTTAAAAAACATGATTAACGACTCAACAGAAAACAACAGCTTCTAAAAAAGAGAAATTTTTTTCTTTAAATTTCGTTCCCCACCGATCCATTAATCCCAGATTTCAAACAAGAACGTCCCCAACGTCCTCAAAGTCCCCACCAAAAAAATTATCTTTTGCTTTAAAAAACATATTATTATTGTAACCTATCACTTGAATAATTTATTTTTTTGGTATATTTTGTAATATTTTTGTTTTTGTGTATTCTTTTAATGAGTTTACGAGTATTTTTACGGGGTTTAGATTTCTTTGTTTTAATGTTTGGAAGATGCTCATTAGGATTGCTTGAGTTTCCATTCCTTTTTTGCTTCTGTTGCAATAGCTATTTTTCCGTTTTATGACTCCGTCTCGAATAATTCGTAATATATCCGTGGAATATTTGTTTTGTCTGTTGAGTCGCATTTTTTTAAGGGACTTTAGGGACAAAAGGGACAGAAGAGACATTTTGGTTTAAATCTAATTTAACAGACTCAAGAACGATATTTTTGAGTCTTTAATTTCCGATTTCAAACAACGATGTCCCTATTGTCCCTTCTGTCCCTTAAAAAATGCGACTCAACAGACCAAACAAATATTCAACTGATATATTACAAATAATTTTATTCGTTGTAAATCTTTTTGTAATATATCAGCGGAATTTTTAAACGCGGATAATTAGGGGAAT
>JAITAZ010000166.1 GCA_031283825.1 Planctomycetaceae bacterium
CGTAGCTCTGGTGTTCCAGTTGTCACGCTAGTGGCACGGCTGGGTAGCTATCTACGGAATGGATAAACGCTGAAAGCATATAAGCGTGAAGTCGGCTCCAAGATTAGGTTTCGTTGTAGCAATACGAGAGTCCCCTGGTAGACGACCAGGTTGATAGGTCGCGTGTGTAAGCCCCGTAAGGGGTTCAGCTAAGCGATACTAAAGGACGAATGCTTGATCACATATATCTAATATTCCTAGCAAAGTTAATATTTCAACTTATTAATCATGCTGCTATTAGAGCGCTAAGATGCCACTCTTGCTATATCTAATTTGATGTGTTCAGATCGGGTGAATAAGCCGGTCTGAATAATTTAACGGTGGTTATATTCGAAAGGTCACACCTATTCCCATCCCGAACATAGAAGTTAAGCTTTCGAAGCCGATGATAGTCGATAAATGGCGAAAGTAGGTACTGCCGTTTTTTTATTTTAAAATTCTAAAAATTTCTTTCTGTTTTTGTAACTATTCAGCCGCAGTTTTTTTATATGAACCACTACAAAATATCAAAAGATTTGGAATCGACGGAAAATTCAATTCAAGTTTCTAAAACTGAATCTAATATTAGTGAAAATCAGATAGACGACTCAAAAAAGTCGTGTTCGCGTGAATGCGAGGACGAGTCAAAAATATACGACGTCAATTTGTTTGGCGCCGGATATTATTTTATGTATTTTCTACAGGTTATTATTCTGATTTTCTCTTTAGAGTTGTTTCTTCGTTATCTTGATTTATGCGGACGATTATTGAAACCAATTAAACAATTACTAGCCGCCGCAAATTACGAAGAAGCCTTCAAAAAATCTGTCAAAGTAAACGCAATATTCAGAAAAGATGCAATCAAACTTGTCGTTAAAGAATACGCTAGCGCAGGACGTTATGACGAAGCGTTAAAAATTGTTTCATTGATGCGGAATAAAAAAGATAGTTATTATGTTAGTTGTATTTCGTTTATCGTAGAAGCCAAAGCCGCCAACGAACAATTCGACGGTCTTGATGAACTTATCAAACTAATTGGCAAGCATAGTTTCTATAAACATTGTGCATATAATAATGTTGCAATTTCTCAAGCCAAAGCCGGTTTAATGGATGCCGCCGAAAAAACATTGCAACAAATGAAAGACGCGTATTCTATTAAAAATGCCAAAATAATGATTGCCAAAATAATTTTCAACAACGGACAAATTAAAGAAGCCATAGCGCTCGCTCGGTCAATACAAATTACGGGAAATAATTTTGTAGATAAAATCAATTGTTTATGTAATCTCGCTGACCAATCCGTTAGAAACGACGACATCGAAACCGCGTGGCAATTACTTTTCGAATCGTTAGATATATATGATAAATTTGCAAAGCATGAGTGGTTTGGATATTTGATGTTAGCAATAATTGGAGTTTTACGTCATGCTGGAAAGCCGGAAGAAGGATTGCGTTTTGTACGCGAGATTGCAGATCGTTATCCCAATGACGAAAAAAATAAAAACGAAAATCAAACAACATTTTCGCGGAATGATTGTATTCTCTATGAGACGGCTATTTTGAATGTTGAATTTGGAAACTACAACGAAGGATGGACGATGTTGTTATCAATTAAATCGTTGTTTGAATATGTTACTTTGGAGATTTGTACGCCTCGTTTTGGTAATATGGAATGGATTAAAGGAAATTCTTTATTGGTAGAATTTTTTAAAGTTAGTCGTAAAAAAGGGGTCGATGTTGAAGCGGAATTTCGGTATGTCGAAAATATTATCAACCAAAAAATCGCCGCTTTGAAAAAATCTAATATGTTAATTGATTTATTAAAAAATTTATTTAACATTCAGGTTGCCGCGCAATTTTTCGACGACGCTATTAAGACATTGCAACAACTGAATCGTTTTCGTATTCTATTATTGAGTTCTGGTCGATATTATCCAGAGCCTATAATGTATTATTGGGGAAGAATTACGGCAGAGCAAGTAAGAGCGGGAAAAATCGAAGACGCGTTAAAGTCGGCTAAAAACGGTATTCCTAAGTATATTTGGAAAAATATTATTCTTGCAGAGGCTAAAGCCGATAGATTCGACGACGCTGTTAAATATCTTTTTTCGCAATATTATAAAAGTGAGTGCGAGAAATTATTGAGTCAAGTTATTAAAATTCGGGTTGACAAAGGATGTCTGGCGGAATCGGAAAAGATGTTGGAATTATATAAATCGTCTGACCCGACGTATAAAGTTGACGTTTTGCTTTTATTATCTGAGACCTATTTTGAATTGGGCGATAAAGACGCGGCAGACCGATTTGTTTCTCAAGCGATTTTGTTGATGAATCAATGTTTAAATCCTTCGTATCTTGATCCTAAGCCGGAGCAATTTTTACGAATATCGATATTATTATCTAAACTTGGACGTTTCTCTGATGCGTTAAAGTTTGCGGGTCGGATTTCGGTTATATCGGTTTCAAGGCGTGAATCGGCGTTTCAAGCAATCGCCGATTCGCAACCTTTCGCCGAAAGGTCGCCTACCTGATCTATTACCGCCTACTGACGGACAAATACTACGTAACATGAGTTATAACTCAAAACAGTGTCCAGTAGAAACAACTCCAAAATAGCGATGGGTAAAATCACAACGCGATTGCTACCCGTCGAAAATAAATTCGTAACGCGTTTTTTTTCGACGGGTGAAATTTCTAACGAATTTTTACCCATCGCTATTGGGGGAAATCGCCACGCGGTTTTAATAAAAATTGAATTTTTAGAGATTCCCTCGTGATTGTCTTCGGTCTTTAATTAGGAACGCGATCCTAAAAACTATTCAATTTGCGACAAGATAATGTATATATTTACTAGGCAACTTTTCTGCAATGCAACCTTTCGACAAAAGATCGTATTGCAAAAAAATAACGTTAAATTAGATTAACGCTAATTATTCTTCACTCTTTATAATTCGGATTTTCTGAAATTTATTAGCGACGAGTTTTGATTTAAAAATCCTGTTAATCTTGTTAATCCTGTCCAAAAACAAAAAACGAAATTTAAAGTGTATGGAAAATAATTGATCGCCAACCTACATAATCGTGTTATATAATCGTTACAAAAAATCGTGTCTTGAATGTTGCAACAGATTTGCGAAAATTTGTAACTTGACAACTTGTATTTTGTAAAGTATAAAACTCTAACAAACTTGACGGTTTGTTTTGATGGTTTATTCTACCGCTGGTGCGTTTGATTGAGCCTCCGTGATAAATCAAACGTATTCCTCGACGGATTACATGAATAAACTAGCAATGGTAAAGCGTCTAGATGAAAGTCTAAACGCTTTGGGTTCGATTCCCACCGGTCGCTCGCCGACATCGATAAACCGGTTGGATATAGATAAATTTAGAGATTCGCGAGCGAAACATTTTCGTTATAAACGATCTTGTTAAACCCTTGTGAAAAAAGCCTTGTAGTACGTAGATTCCGTTTCAATAAATATCGCTTTCCAAAAAATCTCGACAAAACTCTTGATAAAACCGAAACAGTTTTGGTTCGGTCAAGTCAAGAATTAAAACGAAATTTTTTGAATGAAATATCTTGAAATCTTAAACGTACTCCGCAATTGAATCAAGAGAATCAAAAATGAATTTATATCCAATCGGCGTTTTTTGAATTATTCGTTTGAATTGTTTGATTGTTTGATTGAATTTTCAACATCGCCGCCACAATTATTCGCATTTGAAAATTATCGAACGAACAAACAATAAAATTGGTAATCGTATTTAACTTTTTTTTTCGTACAAAAAATCAAATGAAAACTACGCGAAATCTGCTTTGGATGAAAGCTAAAATTCATCTTAACGAATATGGACTTCACTTTATCGACGGCGATTTTAAGGAAGTCTTAAAATCTGGCAATTATTATTTTTTTGATCCCGCGATGAAACATAGTGTCGAGGAGTCTTCGCAGTTGTCGCCTTGGCTAAACAGTGTAAAACTGGAAGATATTATTTTGTCTGGCAAGCTCAAAGGACTTGCAGAAATAATCGACCTAAACGACAACCAACGCGGTATTGTCTGGATTGACGGACGATTCAATAGAGTTCTTGAATCTGGTCGTTATGCTTATTGGAACAGTCAGAAAAATGTCGTGATTGAAATTGTTGACGCTCAAAGTATTCAGTTTAAGCACAAGGCGTTATCTCAAATAGTTCAATCTCCGAGCGGCAAGGCGGCTATTAATCAAGCGATTATTCCGCCGTATCATTTGGGTTTGCTTTATTACGACGGAAAATTTGTCGAGAGTTTGTCGGCGGGATTGTATGCTTTTTGGAAAAATACGGTTGACGCGAAAGTTGTTTTCGTTGATATGCGTGAGAGGTTGATAGATATTGCCGGACAAGAATTGATGACTGCCGATAAAGTAACATTGCGAATGAACGCGAATATTGTTTTTCAAGTTATAGACGCAGAAAAGATGACGCGAACAGTTGAGGATATTCAACAAGTGTTATATCGCGAGGCTCAGCTTGCGTTGAGAAATGTTGTGAGTTGTCGCGAGTTGGAACAATTTTTATCTGATAAGAATGAGATTGCTTTGGAGGCGGAAACAATTCTTAATTCGCGAGTGGAATCTTTAGGCGTTAAGGTATTGACGTTTGGAATACGCGATATTATTTTGCCCGGAGAAATGAAAGAGTTGCTCAATAAGGTTACGGAGGCAAAAAAAGCGGCGGAGGCGAATTTAATTGTAAGAAAAGAGGAAACGGCGGCGATGAGAAATCAAGCTAACACTGCGAAACTTCTAGAAAATAATCCAACGCTGATGCGTCTGCGAGAACTAGAAATTTTAGAAAAAATCGCCGCAACCGGAAAACTACAAATCATAGTCGATGAGAAAAAATTAACAGACCGAATCGTAAATATACTGTAGAATTTTTTTGAGAATACGAAATTTCTCAAAATCGTAATTATACTCATCACACTTTAAATTTCGGCTTTTCTGAAATTTATTACGGCGAGTTTTGATTGCTGTCATATTTATAAAGTGTAACCGTTCACGTACAAGAGAAAAATTTCCTACGTCATGAAAGGGCGGCGTCTTACGCTATTGCTGATTGACCTTTCAGGGCGAGTGAAAATACTTTTTTCACGTAAACGATTACATAAATACCCCAATTCCGAATTTTAAAACCGTGAACGGTTACTATGAAGTTTTATTTTTTGTAACAATAATGTAATTATTCATCCGCCGTTTTTTTAAGGGACATGATAGACGTCGTTGTTTGAAATCGGAAATTAAAGACTCAAAAGATATCGTTCTTGAGTCTTTTCAATCAGAGTTAAACTC
>JAITAZ010000228.1 GCA_031283825.1 Planctomycetaceae bacterium
TGCGGATGTGCCGGATGGATGGTCAAATACAATGATGATTGCTGAAAATGTAATAGGTCAAGAATCTGCGTGGTGTTCTGTTAGCAATCTCTTGTATCATAGCGATCAATGCTATCATGAAGATTCGTTAGGATTTATTCCGTCAGTAGGCGTTAGTTCAGAAACCGGATTTAAGAGCGGACACCCCGGCGGTATGAATGGATTGTTTGTCGATGCTACAGTGAAATTTTTCCGAAACGACGTTAATAAATTTATCATTCGTTGTTGGGTAAATCGCATGGACGGAGACGTTATTCCTGCACCATAAAATTTGATTAAAATTTTGTAATATATACTTTGAGCGGTAACAAATGGTTGGTTTTTTGGGTAGAAAATAATCAGATTAAAAATTTATTGTAACCGTTCACGGTTTTTTAAATTCCGAATTTAAAACCCGTGAACGGCTACAGAAAAATAATATGGTTTTTAAAGCCAAAGATAATTTTTTTAGGGGACATTGGGGACAAAAGGGACACTGGGGACGTTGGGGACGTTCTTGTTTAAAATCTGGGACTAATGACTCGGGAGGATAAAACTGAAAAAAAATTCTCTTTTTTAAAAGCTGTTTTCTTCTTTGGAAATGTAAAATCAGGTTTTCCGAAAAGTTTGTAATTTCTTCTCCATCCTTTAATATCGTTGACCTTGAACAGAACAATAAGTTTCAATTCCGTAGATTTATTCCGTGCGTTTTTAACTTGTCGCATAACTTCGCTCCGTTGTTCTTTCGTAAATACGTCTGTCATTTTTATACAAATTTATAATTTAATGGAAATTTCTAAAAACTTATTTTTTGTAACATTTAATTAGAAATTTCGTTTAATCTCGCGAATCCCTAAATCCTAGATTTCAAATCAACGATTGAAGGACTCAAAAGACAAAACAAATATTTGACACAATATCACAATCCTGATTATCGTCGGTTTGCTTACGCGGCTTTGGACTAGTTTTATTTCGTTAGAAATTGATTATACTTTGAACAGTAACAAATGGTTGGTTTTTTTCTGTAAAAAATAACGACAGATTAAAAATTTATTGTTTAAAAATTATCGTAATATTTCAAATGAAAAAATAATTTCGTCGAAGTATTACAAATTATTAAGGGAATTATTGTGTCAAAAATAACTTATAAAGATTCAGGAGTTGATCTTGATGTTTATGCGGAATCGATGTCTCGTCTTCCGCGATTGCTTAATTCTACATTTTCTAATCGTGTAATTGGTCGAGACGGCGGATTTGCCGGTTTGTTTAAGTTGAACGACGGTCTCGCGAAATATAACGATCCCGTGTTAGTTAGTTGCACCGACGGCGTCGGAACAAAACTTAAAATCGCAAGCATGATTAACGTCCACAATACAGTCGGAATCGATCTCGTAGCAATGAGCGTCAACGACGCAATCTGCTACGGCGCCGAACCGCTCTTTTTTCTCGACTACGTCGCAGTCCCAAAAGATAACCCCGACCTACTCGAACAAATCATAAACGGAATCGTTAAAGGTTGCCGCGAATGCAATTGCTCCTTGCTCGGAGGAGAAACCGCTATCCTGCCAAATATGTATAATCCAAACGAATACGATCTGGCTGGATTCTGCGTCGGTGTCGTAGAACAAGAAAAAATTATCGACGGAAAAAAAATTCAAAAAGGAGACGTCCTAATCGGCGTCGAATCAAGCGGCTTACATTCAAACGGTTTTAGTCTTGTACGAAAAATTCTATTCGATAGCGTAGGATATATCCCGTCCGATAAAGCGCCTCACGAACTAGCCCAATTCGACGGTCAAACTATCGGAGACTTACTCTTAACGCCAACACGAATTTATGCCAAAATGACGTCAGAATTACTCGCCCGTTTTAAAGCCAATGAATCTATCGTCGGCATGGCGCATATTACCGGCGGAGGATTGGTCGAAAATACAAGCCGAATTCTGCCGGAAGGATTATCAATACAATTAAACCGAGAAACATGGAATATCCCGCCTATTTTCAATTGGCTACGCACTCTCGGAGAAATCGACAATGCAGAAATGGAAAGAGTTTTCAATCTCGGAATAGGATTCGTCTTGATCGTTAAACCAGAATTCGTAGCTCAAATAATGCAAGTAATAAATTTCAAATCATGGAAAATCGGAACTGTTGTTTAAATCTGAGACTTTTGTATTTTGATAACCGTTCGCGGTATTTTTAAATTCGGAATTATTTTTAACCACGAATTAATCGCGGATATTTTGGGTGAATAAGGAAAATCAACAGATAATGCAAATGACGCTTTCATACGTAAACAAAACTATAAATCAACGGTTGAGGAATCTGTTTTAAATCAACGATTAAGGAACTCAATTGACAACGTAAAAATTTCACTGATATATTTTGCTAAAAACTAAAAAGAAGAACGTATTGCAAGAGTTTACATTTTTATTAAGATAGTAGTAATATATCAGTGGAATTATTTTTTATTTTGCAACTAGCTGTAGTTTTTTGTAACTGTTCACGGAATTTTTTATTTTTTATCGCAAAATTAAAACGTGAATAGTTACAAATTAACAAATGTAGAGACGCAATGCCTTGCGTCTCATTGTTCGATCAAAAGATCACCGATAGAGACGCAAGGCATTGCGTCTCTACATTGGGTTTAGCAATT
>JAITAZ010000261.1 GCA_031283825.1 Planctomycetaceae bacterium
GGGGACTTTACCGTATGCTAAAGCATACGGTTAATAAAGTGTCGTCCCTAGCGGGACTGAATAATCTACGATTCAACGAAAATACAATGCTGTTACAATTATTCCACTGATATATTACATTTTTTGTAACCGTTTACGGTTTAAAAAACCATATTATTTTTTGGGGGGACATTGGGGACAAAGGGGACTTAGGGGACACTGGGGACACATTAATTTAAAAACCATGATTAACGACTCAACAAAAAACAACAGCTTTTAACAAAGAGAAATTTTTTCTTTAAATTTTGTCCCCCGCCGAGCCATCAATCCCAACTCCAGAAAGGTCGCGTCGGCGTTAGCTGACGGTAAATCTGGAATGATTTTAATTATTGTCGAATCCTTTTTATCGTTGCCTTCGGCAACGCGACCTTTCGGCGAAAGGTCGCCTACCTGATCGGG
Organism: Planctomycetaceae bacterium; assembly: GCA_031283825.1. Lineage (GTDB taxonomy): Bacteria > Planctomycetota > Planctomycetia > Pirellulales > Thermoguttaceae > WRKP01. Next base: position 439 of record JAITAZ010000261.1, read on the forward strand.
GGTAGCAAGTGCGTAACATGAATTACTAAGTCCTGCAAGGACGACACTTGATAACGCAATAAAATTGTATCTCGTTCTGAATATCAAGTGTCGTCCCTAGCGGGACTTTTAATTGTGTTATTGCCGTTTCCGTATGCTAAAGCATACGGGTAATAAAGTACTGTCCTTGCAGGACAATGAAAAATAAAATTGTCCAGTAAAATTATTCTACTGATATATTACAAAATTTGTAACCGTTCACGGTTTTTTAAAAACCATATTATTTTTTGGGGGGACATTGGAGACAAAGGGGACTTAGGGGACACAGGGGACGCACTAATTTAAAAACCAAGATTAACGACTCAACTGAAAAAAACAGCTTTTAAAAAAGAGAAATTTTTTTCTTTAAATTTTGTCCCCCACCGAGCCATCAATCCCTGATTTCAAACAAGAACGTCCCCAGTGTCCCCAGCGTCCCCAATGTCCCCTAAGTCCCCCCAAAAAATTATCTTTGGCTTTTTAAAACCATATTATTTTTTTGTTACCGCACTCGCTCTCAAGAAAAAAATCCTACGCCCTTTCAGGGTTTAGGAAATTTTTCTCTTGTGCGTGAACGGTTACAAAAATTTTAACGCAGAAAACGCAGAAAAATCGCAGAAAATTAAGAAAGCATAATTTAAGGAAATATCGTTATAAAAAATTCCGCTGATATATTACGTTAATTTGTAACTATTCACGTTTTAATTTTTTCGATAAAAAACCGTGAATGGTTACGGATTTTTCTCTGATAATTATGTTTATTTATAATTTCTCCCTCATCTAAATCACGGACCGAATATTCCTAGTCGTAGAAAAATTAAGACGGCATTTATCGCTTCTTTTTTGTTTATCTTGGAATAACCTCGCTGTCGATCTACAAAAATAATCGGCGTTTCAGCAAAAGTTGCGTTTTTTTTCTTTAGCCTAAATAACACTTCCTCACAAAACGAATATCCCCTCGAAATGAACTTGTCCATGTCCAAACTTTTCAACGTATCAACTTTATAACACCTAAAAGCCCCGCTGTTATCTTGCGTTTTCAATCCTAACAAAAACTTCGCGCCAAGATTAACTAAATAACTCATCCAACGCCTCGAAAACGCCCACCCCTCAACTCCGCCGCCCGGAATATAACGCGAACCAATCACTACATCATAACCGCCCTCCAACGACTTCGCTCGCAACGACGGAATATACTTCGGCGAATGACTCAAATCCGCATCCATGTTAATAAGATACTTGTAATCATTTACTATCGCATATCGCATCGCATCCAAAATCGCCGTGCCAAGACCCAACTTGCCAGAACGACGCAACAACTTCAATCGCGAATCCACTCGACAATTCTCCTCAACCCAATCACCCGTACCATCCGGCGAATTATCATCTACCACCAAAATATCAACATCCGGCGCATTGGCAAATATCTGCTCAACCATTTGAACAATATTCTCCCGCTCATTATAAGTCGCAAGCACAACAAGCACGTCATTTCTCGTAACGCCGACACTTGAAACCTCTACAGTTTTATTATCCGTTTTATTACCCATTTCAATTTTTGTTTTGTCAGCAGATTCTGACATATTTAAACCTCCAGTTAATTTTATATATTAGACAGTTATTATGTTTTATTTTTTGTAACAATAATTTTAATACTTCCGCGTGATTTATTTTAAGGGGACAAAAGAGACTTATGGGACATGATAGTTTAAAATCAACAATTGAGCGAATCAAAAAATACAATTTCGTTAAATTACTTGTCGTCTCCTACGGCTAGTTTGGCTGCTGTTAGTGTATTTAGTAATAACATTGTTACCGTCAAAGGACCTACGCCTCCAGGTACCGGCGTTATTGCATTAGCAATTTCTTTTACTTTATCGAAATCAACATCGCCGCATATTTTGCCGTCCAGAAGACGATTTATTCCTACATCAATAACTACCGCACCACGTTTGACCATCTCCAACGTTACAAATCTAGGAGACCCAATCGCCGCTATCAAAATATCAGCTCTACTAGTTATCTCCGCTAGATTTTTTGTCCGCGAATGAGCTATCGTTACCGTCGCATTGCCGCCAACGCATCTCTGCAATAACATTAACGCCATCGGCTTGCCTACAATATCACTGCGACCAACAATTACAACATGTTTGCCATCCGTCTCAATTCCATTTCGCAACATCAACTCTTGAACGCCATACGGAGTACAAGGTAAAAATCGCGGACGCCCCTGCGAAATCAATCCCACATTCTCAGGATGAAACGCATCAACGTCCTTACGAGGATCAATCGCGTCAAGTATCGATTTTTCGTTACAACTATTCGGCAAAGGACGCTGCACCAAAATTCCATGCACACGCGGATCATTATTCAACTCGCTAATCTTGCTGATCAATTCATCTGTCGTTATTGAATCGTCTAATTGTAAAATTCTACTTTCAATGCCAACTTCTTTACAACCTTTTTCTTTATTGCTAACGTAAATCCTACTCGCCGGATCGCCGCCAACTATTATCGCCGCTAAAACAGGAGAAATTCCACAACGTATTCTAAATTGTTCAACCGACTCGCCTATCTCTCGACGAATTTCAACCGCTAAACTTTTACCATCAAGAATTGTCATTTTTTGAGTTACGTAATTTGTTAAATAAAAAAATCGTGTAACAGTTCACGGATTTTTAAACATGGATAATCGCGGAAAATACAAAATGATGGTTTGCAAATAAAAAATAAACGTAACCGTTCACACGCAATTTTACGCGCTTGCTCCCCTCGATCTGGTAGGCGACCTTTCGCCGAAAGGTCGCGTTGCCGAAGGCAACGATAAAAAGGATTCGACAATAATTAAAATCAATTCAGATTTACCGTTGGCTAACGCCGACGCGACTGTCTGGAGTAACAAGTGCGTAACATGAGTCAATAATCCCAGATTTTAGTTAGTGCGTCCCCTTTGTCCCCATCGTCCCCTTTGTCCCCAGCGTCCCCCCAAAAAAATAATATGGGTTTTAAAAAGCCAAAGATAATTTTTTGGGGGGACATTGGGGACACACTAACTTAAATCTGGGATTAATGACTCAATAGAAAACAACATCGCGTTACGAATTTATTTGCGACGGGTGAAATCGCATTGCGATTTTACCCATCGCTATTTTGGAGTTGTCCCTACGGGACAAGTTTGATGTTTTGATTCAAATTAAAATCAATTCAGATTTATCGTCG
>JAITAZ010000263.1 GCA_031283825.1 Planctomycetaceae bacterium
TATCCGTGTTTAAAACCGTGAACGGTTACAAATTATCTTTGGCTTTAAAAACCATATTATTTTTTGGGGGAGACAATGGGGACAAAGTATATTCAGTATATAAACAACCATCGATCTGGTTGCCTACCAATCGAATAATTACATTCTTCTCAACGTGAAAACAATAACTCTGTGTAGGTTGGGAGTGGCCAAAGTTCGTCGTCAACTAGCTCTTCCAATTTGTCAACAGTTTCACGCAGCAATTGCATCGCTGGGAGAATTTTTGAACAACAATATTCGGCGGCTTTTAACGCTTCACCTTCAGGTATTTTTCCGACCGCATCCTTTAATCCGCGAAGTTGCCCAATTAACGCGTCAATCGATTCGTCAAGCTCTCCTAAAAGCGATTTTTGCGCTGCAGTAGTCGCCGCTTTTACTAACGTTGTCTTATAATTAAGTGCAGCCGGTAAAATCATCGTACCCGCAACCTCCAACGCCGACGACGCCTCAATGTTTATTGTCTTGATATAATTTTCTGAATAAATCTCATGTCGCGAATCCGCCTCGCTTCTGCTAAACACGTTGTATTTTTCATACAGTTTTATCGACTCGCCCGCGTTAATAAGCGGCAAACAATCAACCGTCGTAACCAAGTTAGTCAACCCGCGTTTCTTCGCCTCGACTTTCCACTCGTCCGCGTAACAGTTACCGCTATAAATAACCGCGTTGTGTTTTCGAATCGTTTCCGCAACAGTATCATGCACCGCGATATTAAATTCCTTGCCGTCTTTCAACGCTTGCGAAAGTTTTTCTGCCATGAAATCCAAACTCTCAGCAACAATCATATTCAAAATCGTCGTCGATCTTGCTACGTTCTGACTAGAACCAACGGCGCGAAATTCAAATTTATTGCCCGTAAACGCAAACGGACTCGTTCTATTTCGATCCGCACTATGTCTGCTTACCGGCGGCAACGACGAAACGCCAATTTCAATCGGCAATAATTTCTTCGACGACGTTGCCGTACCTTGCGCGAGTTGTTGAAATACGTCTTCAAGCGCGCCGCCTAGAAAAACCGACATAATCGCCGGAGGAGCTTCATTCGCGCCAAGTCGGTGATCATTCGATGCGCCGCTTACACCCATTCGCAATAAATCGCCGTGCAAGTGAACAGCTCTAATTACCGCTGTAGCAAAGAATAAAAATTGCGCGTTTTCATGCGGAGTGTCTCCCGGATCTAGTAAATTTTCGCCGTCGCCGGTCATAATTGACCAGTTGTTATGTTTACCGCTTCCATTTATTCCGGCAAACGGTTTTTCATGCAACAGACAATGAAAACCGTGTCTGGTAGCAATCGTTCTCAACAATTGCATGGTTAACATTTGATGATCCGACGCAAGATTTGCCGGTTCGAAAAACGGCGCTAACTCGAATTGCGCCGGCGCGACTTCGTTATGACGAGTACGAACTGGAATACCAAGCAAAACTAATTCGTATTCGAGTTCTGTCATAAATCCGATTACTCTTTCTGGAATTGAACCGAAATAATTGTCTTCTAGTTCCTGACCTTTTGGCGGTTTCGCCCCGAACAACGTGCGACCTGTTACAAGAAGGTCTGGACGCAACGCCGCAAGACGTCGATCAATCAGAAAATATTCTTGCTCTGCCCCGACTGTTGAAAAAACGCGGGTCGATTTATTGTTACCGAAAAGTTTCAACACTCTCAAAGCGTGTTTTTCGAGCGCAGCCATTGACCTTAAAAGCGGCGTCCGCATATCCAGAGCTTCGCCAGTCCAGCTAACAAAGATCGTTGGGATTACTAGAGTTGAACCGTTTTTATGTCGGAGAATAAACGCCGGACTTGACGGGTCCCATGCGGTGTATCCGCGAGCTTCGAAAGTTGCCCGCAAGCCGCCGGACGGAAAACTGCTTGCGTCGGGTTCTCCGCGAATTAGTTCGCTGCCGCTGAATCGGGCAATTGATTTACCGCCGTCAACGGGCATGACGAAACAGTCGTGTTTTTCGGCGGTGCTTCCTGTCATCGGTTGAAACCAATGAGTAAAATGCGTAGCGCCGTGTTCTATTGCCCAATCGAGCATAACTTTAGCAACTGTCTCGGCGATACTCGGATCGAGTTGCTTCGAGCTGCGGATTGTTTCTTGTAATGATTCAAAAACTTTTTCAGGCAATCGTTGGCGTTGTACTGTTTCGTTGAAACTATGATTGCCGAAAATTGAAGCTAAATCTGCCGTTTTGCCGGAGAATACCACCGCCGACGAGTTCGGATCAGCGGCAACGCTCACAAGCGTTTTACGTCGAACATTGATTGTTGACATGTTGTCTTCCTCTTGATTTTTAAGGGTTGATAAGTTGATTCGAATTATGGTTGACTTCAACAATTTCTGTTAAGTTAAGATAAGCGTCAACCGTTTACATCGGGGGCATAATATCGCATACTCTATGCCAATCGTCAATCATAATATTAAATTTGACTATATAATATATAAACAATAATTAAATTTTCATCTGAAAAATTACACTTAAAAAACTCAAAAGATTAAAAATAATCGCCCAAATATGCGTGAATTGAAAATCTTTTATGACGTAAGTAAATTTCTTATCGACGCAAATTATTTTTGATTCATTCGGCAACAAAAAAACTAATAATATTCCAATGCCGAATCTAAAAGATGACAAAAATGTTGAATACTTTCCGCAAAAGTAACATTTTTGTTGCTGTTCCTACTATAGGGAATATTGGG
>JAITAZ010000268.1 GCA_031283825.1 Planctomycetaceae bacterium
GAACTGTTAGGAATTATGATCAACACCGGCGTTTAAGAATAAATTTTGGCAACTATTCTGTCGTAGTTTTTTCTCTTTTCAAGGACAATTTTAAGTCTCAACAAAAAAATTTAAAAAATTTTTTGTAACCGTTCACGGTTTTAAACACCGGATAGTTGGGGGAATTTTAAACACGGATAATAGCGGATTTGACGGAAAAATCGCGGATAATGCCAATGACGCTTTTATACGTAAACAAAACTATCAATTAACTAAAAATTAATTTGTAACCATTCACGGAATTTTTATTTTTTGTATCGAAAAATTAAAACGTGAAACAATCGTAGAGACGCAATGCCTTGCGTCTCATTGTTCGATCAAAAGATCACCGACAGAGACGCAAAGCATTGTGTTTCTACATTGGGTTTAGTAATTCAAATCTGAATTTTAAAACCTGGTAATATATCAGTGGAATATTTTTTTAAAAATACCGTGAACGGTTACCATAAGTGAATGCAGTCGTCTCTTATATTATCTCGTTGAGGTTTTGTTTCTAGCGGGCAATTTGTTTTTTTGCCGTCTTTGTCAAACCACGATTTTAAAATCGCATCGTATATCATGAAGTCTTTAAACTCAATAACCATTGAGAACATTGTCGTCTTGATTGCCAACGCAAAAGTTTGGCTATTTGTATTAACAATTCAGTAGGCAAGAGGTATTCCTTGAATGAATTTTTAACGAATGTATAATTTCAAAACTTTGTAAATTCAGTAGGTAAGCAAGTTTTTAAGCGGCGAGTCGCTTTGTCCGCTAAATGAGATAATGAGATTTGTAAAAAATAAATCTAATATCTGTACAAAAATTCAACCGAATGATTATGAAAATACGAGTCAATTTGAACAGAAAGAAGTTTGACATGACGCCAATGATCGACGTTGTGTTTCAGCTTTTGATATTTTTCGTTTTGACGTTTCGGATTGTTTTGCCGGAAGGTGATTTTAGTATAAAAATTCCTCCGTCGAATAACGCCGTTGAAAAAACTGATCTTCCTCAAACGCCTATTCGAGTTCGACTAACCGCCGACGAAAATGGAGAACTAAATGAAATAATTATCAACGACGTCTCAACTGGTAAAAATTTCAAAGAACTACGCGCAAGAATCTTAATGACTATCGGAATGGCAGAAAACCCAAACGAAAAAGAAATGGAAGTCGAATTAACGCCAGATGATAACTTGAAATATACATATATTATCAAAGCAATGACTCATATCACCGGCGAATTAAAAAACGGACGAATCGTTAAAATCTGCGACCGCGTGAAATTCGCAAGAATAAAGCAAAAGTAATTTTTTAGTCGTATTAGTTACAGCAGCTGAAAAAAGGCTGACTGATTAATTGCCTCAAATTTTAAATTTTACTAATAAAGAAAAAAAATCAATGACAATATTTATACCGAAAGGTTATCGTTTTTCGGCGGTTTATGCTGGTTTGAAGTCGGATCCGTCGTTGTTTGATTTATCTCTTCTTGTTTCTGATTTTCCTGCATCTGCTTCGGGCGTATTTACTAACAATGCCGTTTGCGGTGCGCCGGTTACGTTTGATCGTCGATATGTTCCTTGCGAGGGAATGCGATGCGTGGTTGCGAATGCGCGTTATGCTAATGCTTGCACGGGCGAGCAAGGTTTGCGAGACGTCGAGGAGATTGCTGATTTCGTGTCAAATGCGATTTGCGGCGAGACTGGTAAGACATTGATTATGTCAACGGGAGTAATTGGCGTATGTCTGCCGATGGATAAAATTCGCAAAGGATTAGATGAATTATTAAAACGTTTGGAATTGTCGGCAGATTCGTTTGTGAATTTTGCTAAAGGAATAATGACAACCGACACGGTCGAGAAATACGTTACGAAACAGCTAAAATTAGAATCGGGCGAAATTATTACGATTGCCGGAATTTGCAAAGGCGCGGCGATGATTGCTCCTCATCTTGCGACTATGCTTGCAGTGGTTTTGACAGACGCGGCGATTGATTGTAATGATTCTCAAAAGTTGTTGGCGGCGGCGGCGGAAAATTCTTTTAATGCAATTTCGGTAGAGGGTCATACGAGTACGTCGGACACGTTGATTTTATTAGCGAATGGAGCGGCAGTTTCGAGAAAACTTACCGGCAACGACTTGACAAAATTCGCGAATTGCTTGAACGAGTTATGCGTCGAGTTGGCGTTGAAAATTCTATCTGACGGCGAAGGCGTAACGCATTTGATTACTATTAAAGTTGAAGAATGTAAAGATGTAGAGTCGGCAAAGACTATTGCAAGAAAAGTCGGCGAAGACGTTTTAGTAAAAACCGCTATCGCCGGCGCAGACCCTAATTGGGGAAGGGTAATTTCGGCAATAGGAACGTCGGGCGTAGATTTCGATTTGAAAAAATTATCGTTTTATTTAAACGGATTCGAATTATTCCGCAATGGCGAACCGCAAAATTTCAATAAAAATATTGTCTCGGATTCGATCAGAAATAATCGCGAAACGAGTTTTAAGATCACGCTAAATCAAGGCGACAAAAAAACAATTTTCTGGACAACCGACCTAACAATGGAATACGTAAGATTAAATTCCGATTACACGACTTAACTCATGTTACGCAGTATTTGTCCGTCAGTAGGCGTTTATTGATCAGGTTGATCACCGATCAGGTAGGCGACCGCCTACCAGATATGGGGTAGCAAGTGCGTAACATGAGTTATGTCTTATTTTTTGCGCGTTTACGATATGCCCATTCGCAGATTTTACTGCCAATAGGATTACTCAATAATGCAAGGATCAACTTGTAACGAAACGATGGAATACAAACTACACGCTTGGTTTTTCTAATCGCATTTAACGATGTCCTCACTACATAATCTGCATTTAACCATAGAAATCCGGGCGTTTTGTCTTTTTGAAATCCCTTCATTGTCTCGGCGCTGTGAAATCCCGTGTGCGTAAGACCAGGACAAAGCGCTTGTACCCTCACGTTATACTCGGAAACATCACATTGAATACTCCTCGAAAATGAGTACACATACGCTTTAGTCGCCATATACTCGGCACAATTTGTACCAAATAGAAACGCCGCAACCGACGATAAATTGATCAAAAATCCTCGTCTGCGTTTACACATCGGAACAAGTGCTGCACGAGATAATCGCATCAACGAAATAATATGTACGCGAATCATCTCCTCTTCCAAGTCAGGATCAACTTCTGGAAACATTCCTTCGCGTCCAAAACCCGCATTGTTGATCATAAACTCAAGAAATTCTTCATTCGCAAGCCGCAATTCTAACGCTTTAACGTCGTCCGGTCGTGAAAGATCACAGACCAAAGTTTCAACATTAATTCCAAATTGAGATTCATACTCTAATTTGATTTTTTCAAGTAAATTCCCGCGTCTAGCTACAAGCAACAAATCGTAACCATCCGCAGCTAACTGCTTTGCAAATTCCTTTCCTAAACCGTCGCTTGCGCCAGTTATAGCCGCAAGAGGACGCCTCGATTCAATTATATTAGACATAATACACTAATTGCAAAAATACAATTATTGTTGAATTTTTGTAACAATAAATACGCAATAAAATTTTTGGTAACATATCACTGGAATTATTTGTAATATATCAGTGGAATAATTTTACCGGACAATTTTATTTTTCATTGTCCTGCAAGGACAGTACTTGATATTCATTACGAGATACAATTTTTTTTGCGTTATCAAGTGTCGTCCTTGCAGGACTTAGTAACTCATGTTACGCACTTGCTACCCCAGATCAGGTAGGCGACCGCCTACCTGATCAACAAACGCCTATTGAATAGTTAAAATATTTAAAAACCGTGAACGCTTATAAAATTCTATTATTGATTTTTCAATTCGAACTTAAATTCTTGATTGTTTTGTTTGTTGTTGGTTGAATCCATGTTGACGTTATAGATGATTTCCCATGTTTCTGAAATTGGATCGAAATCGGTTTGCCAAAAATCGTTTCCGTGTTGAGATTGGTCTATTTTTTCCCACTTTCCTAAACGATTTTCGTAAAGAATAGGAATTTTATAAGATGAAAGTCCTTTGATAATTATCGGCACGAAACCAATTCCTCCGTTTATTTTAAAATGAGCTTTATCATTTTGCGCAACAATAATTGGCGGATAATTTCGTTCAACTTTAGTTTCTTCATTGCAAGCCGTAACCTTTATGTCGTTGCCCGCAACCTCGCGATAAGCAAGACGCCACGTTCTTGCATCTTTTTTTAATGCTCTTTTTAAATACTCATTCGTGCCGTAATAATCGGCATAAGAACTCGGCAAAAGAAATATCTCTATTTCTGCTTCGATATAATCGCCTGCTAATAACGAATTGCATTTTTCAGGAATGGTCAACGATATAATCGATCCCGAATCGCCTAGCAATCCGCGATTCTCTTTTGTTGAAATATCCTCGCGCCAGTACGGAGGAATCTCCAGCCTACCGCCGATTCGCGAAATCCAACTGCGAATCACAAAACCTCGATCTCCGCCAATATAACCCTTGACCTTTTGCCGTTTACTTATCTGCGAATCATACAAACAAAACCACGCCGCATCTCCGCGAATCGGTTTATTCTTGTCTTTCATCTCGACTTTGTTCTTGTTCTCATTCTTGTTTTCGCCTTTACTTTCGCCTTTGCTTTCGTCCTTGCCGACAACCGAACTTTCGCCGTTAACCGCTTTCCAATCTGACAATAATCCGTTCTTATCTCCCATTGCTATCTTTTTTGAGGTTGAGTAGTTATAAGTTGGCGCGCCTAGTTGAAAAATATTTAATTCGCGAAAAGTTATATCTTTTTTCACGTCCATTCGAATCCGATAAATCCCGCGAGTAATATCGTCCGACCTCATCGCAGATGCCGTATAACTGATTCCAACTTTACCGTCGAGCATTTCGCCGGCGTAAATTGCTTCCGTAAAATTCGGACAATATCTTTTGTAGTGAGTTTTCATCGCAACATGCCACGCCCGTTTGCCGTCCGGTTTGATAAGATTGAAAAAATCCGCGCCGCCGACGTTGCCTGTCCATCCCCATTTTTTGCCTTGACTATTTGCAATCAGCAGAGGTCTCATATCCAGAATCGGCGCCGACGCCTGATCCAAATCCGGTTCGTAGCAAATATTTTCTCCCCATGCGCCGATTGCCGATTCGTCCCACTGCTGATTATGACCCCAACCAACCAAGCACAACTGCGAATGAGACGCCGCCGCAACTCCGCCCCAGTGAGCATTCACGCCGATATATTCAAATGTCATCTTGCATTTTGCCGGAATGGAAAACATCGTCAAACCATTAAACCATGAACCGCCGTACAAATATTTTCCTTGATTTTTCGAATCGACCTTATGCCAGTTTTTCGATAATTGCACCGAAATTCCAGTCGGATAACCATTGACGTCGCAGATAATTGCGGATATTCCCGTAACGCCGAAAATTTCGCCTTCTTTGGAAAAATTCAGTCGAACTGTTTTATCGTGCGAGTTTGTATTTTCGATTGTGAACAGAATTTTTTCTAATCGATTATTATCTTTTTCGACATTTCCGGTCGTATCGTTTCGCAGTTTAATTGTATGACAACCCATGACCGAATCGTAATTGACCGAAAGATTCGAATCGACCGGAGAGGTCTGATTTGCGATAATTTTCACGGGATTATTTTCTTGTTCGATAATTTTTGGCGATAACGTTTCGATATCTGAAACTGGATAGATTATTAGTCCGGTTTGTAATTTTTTTCCTGCTTGAAAATTTGACGTTGACAACGGCGATAAGCGAGCGGTAATTGTGTTGTTTGAGACGGACATTTGCGTTTCTTTTTCGGAGGTTGTGATAATGTATCCGGTTTTGTTTTTGGCGTGTTTGAAAATTTTGAATTTGCCGGTTGATGGCAATTCGTGATAGATTTTTGGAACAGTAAACTGTAAGACAATTGATTTACCTTTCCAATCCGATGTAGGAATTGCCCGTAGAATCAAGGTCAAGCGATCTGACCATGCGATGATATCTAATCCGCTTTGATATGGATTGCATCCTGTTAGGTCGGGAATTCGATTTATAAAACGACGATGCAGAAATCGACCGCTGTGAATTAGTTGACAATCTTCCGTCCGTTTTGATGAAATACGGCAAGGTTGAAATTTATTACCAGTTTCAATTCCAAAAGACAGCGAGGGAATTTCTGTTTCGTTGAAAATTGTGTCGTGATGGGTACGCAAGATTTCGGCGGCGGGTCGATTCTCTTTTTTGACGAGCAGATTTCGAAAGTTGAGTTTTTCGTAATCGAACACGAAGGCGTATTGATCTGTTTTTACGGCAAATTGTAGAGGTCGTGATTCTTTTATGGAATTAACCCACCACATAAAGGCGTAATGTGATGAACTATCTCGACAAATTTTTTCGAGTCGATTTTGATCGAGTTGAGCTTGATCGATTTGATTTTGTTCGATTTGAAATCCATAAAGTGTTTCAAAAAATATTGATGTTGCCGCAAGCAAGCTCGCAAAAATTGTTGCGGCAAAATTAAAATATCGCATGAGATTTTTTATTGAATGTAAAGGTAATTTTTAATTTTTTGGTAATATGTCAGTGAATATTTGTTTTGCCCATTGAGCCGTTCAATTGTTGATTTAAAATTTAGGATTCGAGACTCAAGAGATAAAACAAATAATTTTATTAGTTTGAAATAATCATTTGTATTTTCCTAAATTTTCAGTGTTAAAAAAATTTCCACTGAATAAATTAGGGTAACCGTTCACGTTCACAAGAAAAAATCCTACGCCCTGAAAGGGCAATGAGCAAGTTTCAATTTTACAAAGCGGCTTGCGCCCCTTCAGGGCTTAGAAATTTTTTCTATTATGAGTGAACAGTTACCGAAATTTAAAGTGCGAACACTTTAAAATTGCTCTTGATTCAGATTCTAAAAATTTGCATAATTCGCAATGTAATCGTCTCGTTATTCAAAATTATTCAAAATAACTATTCAGTAAGATTATCCGTATTCACCAAAATTCACCCCAAAAAATCCGCGATTATCAGGTTTAAAAAATCCTACTGACTAATTACAAATTTTTATTCATCGACCAGAAAC
>JAITAZ010000346.1 GCA_031283825.1 Planctomycetaceae bacterium
AGGGACGATAGGGACAGAAAGGACTTTTTGGTTTAAATCTAATTTAAAAGACTCAAGAACGATATTTTTGAGTCTTTAATTTCCGATTTCAAACAACAACGTCCCTATTGTCCCTTCTGTCCCTAATGTCCCTTAAAAAATGCGACTCAACGGGCAAGACAAATATTACACTGATATATTACTACAAATTTTTTTAATCGTTTAAGTATTCCTGAATAATTACTCGGCGCAACCAAACAACCATCAAGATTTGAACCGTCAGCTATCGAATAACGCTTCATAAAAATATGACTCCTTGCTGCCAAAATTTGCAAAAAAACGAAAATTCTATACGAAACATTATTATACAAAATATGTTATGAAAAATCAATACAGTAGGATTAATATAGTTTTGCATATTCTTGATTGGTTTTTAATAATGAATCATGATCGCCGACGGCGGATATTTTGCCTTCTGACATCATTATAATTTTGTCAGCTAAATCTATCGCCGAAAGTCTGTGCGTAATTATTATCGTCGTCCTGCCACTCTTAAACTTCTTTAATGCATCATGAATCATCCTCTCACTCTGAATGTCAATCTGACTCGTTGCCTCGTCCAATAAGAAAATCGACGGGTTACGCAAAATTGCCCTCGCTAACGCTATCCTCTGACGCTGCCCGCCAGATAATTGACCGCCCAAAACTCCTATCACCGTGTCATATCCGTCCGAAAGTTCATTTATAATGAAATCATGCGCATTCGCCTTTTTCGCCGCCTCAATCGCCTCACCCCTCGACGCGCCCAAATGCCCATAACAAATATTATTCAATACCGTGTCATTAAAAAGCATCGGCTCCTGCGTTACAAGACCAATCTGCTCCCGCAACTCCCTACATCGTACCCCGTCTATCCTCTGACCATCAATCAAAATAGCACCACTCAACGGATCCGCAAATCGCGGAATCAAATTCAATAACGTACTCTTCCCACAACCGCTCGCGCCAATAATCACCACACACTCGCCAAACTTAATCTCAAACGATACATCCCGCAAAACCAATCGATCAGATTCATAGGCAAAATTTATATTCTCAAAACAAATCAATTGACTATGCTTCGGCATCATCGCCGGATTCTCAACGTCCCTTATCTTCGGAATCCTGTCAATCATTACATATATCCTGTCAGCAGCAGCAGACGCAGATTGAAATTGCGTAAAAATGTCAGATAACTTCCTCGCCGGATCAGCAGCACCGGCTAACAACGCAAAAAACATTATCAACGAACCCGTGTCCATCGGAGTAGCTAACATCGGAATCCCAAACAACGTCGTCCTCTCACTCATCAATAAATACGTTCCCGCAATTATTCCCATACTAATCATCAAAATTCCAAATAACTCCGTCATCGGATTAACTAACGATTCATACTTCGCAATCTTTATCGCCTTTGCACAACACGCCTGATTCGTCTGATTAAATTTTTTCATCTCCAACGACTCCTGAACAAACGCCTGCACAACCCTAATCGAACGAAACGTCTCCTCCAACCGACCATACAACAACGCGATCTCCTCCATACTCCGACGAACAACACGCTTGATCGATTTCGCAAGCCAACGTATCACAAGAAACGCAATCGGAACAAGCAATATCGTTACTATCAAAAGCTGCCAACATAAATACGCCGCAAGAAAAAGACACACAAACATCTTAAACGGCTCACGCAACACCTTTCCATAAATTATGTTAAGTCCGGTAGTAAGAATACTCAAATCATTCGTAAATCGACTCATCGTGTCGGCAACCCCAGCTTGATTGAAATAATTTACGTCATACTCAATTATCTTCTCAAACAACTCCCGCCGAATCTCCATCGCCGAATATTGAGCAATACGAGACGAAATAATCCCATGACTAACAATAAAAAATAACTTGATAACCGTACCAACCAAAACAAACGTTATCAAAAAAAGTACTGTCCCAAACGGAGTCAAAGGCGTATATCTCTCCGCTAACGGCAACGCCCAAACATACAAAGATTGCCACCAATTCAAAGTCTTTAACTCGCGAGTCATCGCGGCAGAATTTATCGACGTCAAAGATTGATCCGGTTCGACAAAACGCTCGTTAGACTTCGACTCGAATTTTTGTAACGAATAATTCAAATCAGAAATTTTCTGATTATTCTTGTTAATCTGCTCTTTAAGCCAAATCGTAAACGTGCCTTTTTTCAGACAAATTTCCGTAATCGGATATGTTATCACCCCAATATTACCGCCCCAAAGTATCCCAATCATAAAAACGCAAATTATCGTACAAAAAATCGATAACCGATACTTAAACGTCTTCAAAACAGCTCGCCAAAAATTAGACATTTTTTTTAGTTGTATTAGTAGTTGTAGTAGTGGAAGAGAATAGTTAGTAATTGTTGCAGTTATGAGACGCAAGGCATTGCGTTTCTACGATTGTTTTTTACAAACCTTGCGCTCGGTTTATATCTAACGATACCATTTGTAAAAGTTGTTCATCGTTCATTTCTGTAACGATAATTGCGTCTCCTCCACTTTCTACGACCTCTTTTGCTAATGTTTTTTTACTTTCTATCATTTCGTCAATTCTTTCTTCTATTGTTCCTCTGCACACGAATTTGTGAACTAGAACGTTTTTTTTCTGTCCGATTCTAAACGCTCTGTCCGTTGCCTGATTCTCTACCGCCGGATTCCACCATCTGTCAAAATGAATCACATGAGACGCCTCCGTTAAATTCAATCCCGTCCCGCCCGCTTTAAGAGATAAAATGAAAAACGGATCGCCCGACTCCCTCTGAAACGCTTCAACCATTTCGCGTCTTTTCTTTATTGGCGTCGAACCGTCCAAAATCAACCCCGTCCTCCGAAATATCCCCTGCAAAAAAATTGCAATCGGCTCCGTCATCTCGCGAAATTGCGTAAACACCAACACCTTCTCCTGACGCGCCGCAATCTCCTCGCAAATTTCGCCAAGACGCCCGAACTTTCCACTTAAACTCGAATCATAATCGCCATCGCCCAACCACTGCGCCGGATGATTACATATCTGCTTGAATCGCATTAAATACGAAAGTATCAAACCTCTACGCGCTATTCCATCGACCTTATTTTTCAACTCGCCCGCCAACGCCTCAACCGCTTGAGAATATAACATCGCTTGCTTCTTGCTCAAATTACACCACGCCGTTACCTCCGTTTTATCGGGCAAATCCGAAATGATACTCTTGTCCGTTTTCAATCTCCGCAGAATATACGGTTGCGTCAACTTTCGCAACGGCGCGAAATTCGTCTGCGAATCCTTGCTCGAAATCGACTTTATAAACTTCTTAAAATTTGCCGCCGAACCAAGCAATCCCGGATTAAGAAAATCAAACAACGACCACAAATCAGATAAACGATTCTCAATCGGCGTTCCAGTCAAAACAATTCTACCGCTCGTCTGCAATTCTTTTATCGCCTTCGCTTGCTTCGTTCCCGCATTCTTAATCGCTTGAGCCTCGTCAAGAATTATCGTCCTCCATCGATTCGACTTTATCCAATCAATCCGCTCGACCATTCCATAAGTTGTCATCATCAAGTCGAACTCGTTCAAGTTATTCGGCTTGCTCGTTCCATCGCCGCTCGAATGCACAATAGAAAAACGTAAACGCGGCGCAAATTTTTTGATCTCCGACTCCCAATTGCCCAACAACGAAGCCGGCGCAACTAATAACGAACTCCCGCAATTCTTGCCAATTCCGCTAACATTTCTAACATTACTAACGCCGCCGACTTTGCCCGATTCGTTAATCTTGTTGTTGATATTATTCGCTTTTGACAAATCGGCATTTGCCTTAAAAATCAGCAATAGCGCGATTACTTGAATTGTTTTTCCAAGTCCCATATCGTCAGCGAGACACGCGCCTAAACCGAGTTGCGATGTTAATTGCAACCATCTCGCGCCGACCTCCTGATACGGACGCAAAACGGCGTTAAGTCCGATTTTGTCAAATGAAATGTTATAAATATTCGTATTTTTTGGATCACGTATCGCCGCGAGCATGTCGGCAAATTCGCCAACGGGTAAGACCTCCGACCATTCGCGAAACTCCGATTCCTTGTTCGCGTCGTCCCACTTGCCGTCAACCGGAACGCCGGAAATTAAACGCATCCCCTCATAAAACGATAACCCTTTTTCGTTGACAAGCGAATCCACTTTCTTCCAATGCTCTAGCGCCTCGCGCAACTTGCCGCGATCAACCTCGACCCACTGCCCGCGAATCCGCATAAGCGAGCTTTCTGAATTTATTAACTCGTTTAGTTCGTCTGGGGTCAATTCGTTATCGCCTAAAACTGCGTGAATGTTAAAGTGTAATAAAGAATCCATCCCCAGAGTTTTAGTCTCCTTGCTCGTCCCAATGTTGACCCGAACTTGCGGTCGAGACGTCTTACGACTTCGCCACCAATCGGGAACGCGAACAATCAAACCGCTCTCATCAAGCAACGGGACGTCTTGCAACATTTGATACGCCTGACGCGACGTCCATGAACGCGGATTATATATAGTCTGATCGTCGAGCATTGCCTTTACCCAACTACATTTTTCGGCGGCGTTAGAAATCGGCTGCAATAAACGAAGCAAAGAGTTTTTGTCTTGAATAGACGCATATTCTTTTAACGCTTTCGATAACGGCATCTGAACAGGTTTAGCGTTGACAGAAACATTGTCGGCGTAGGTTGCCATGAAAGCGAATGGGCGGGATTCGTCTCGTTTGTTTTCTGCCAGATGAAACGTTACTCGTCCGACGGTTCGCCATAACGGATTTTGATTTTTGATCCAGTCTGCCGCGCCTGATTTGTGCGCGGAGATTTGCTTGCGGACGAAGTCGTCGAGAGTTGTCCACCATTCGCGAAGCGAGTCTGAAGAGAGATATTCGACGCCGGTAATTAGCGGGACGTTTATCAAAAAAAATTCTAGTTCTGCCGTTGATGGAATTGGAACGGCGGGTAATTCAAACGTAATTTCGTTGACATTGCCAAGCTCTGGAAGATGACAAAGAGTAGTAAGATAAAGTTTAGCGAATCGGCGGAAAAAATCTAATTCGACTGGTAAAATCGTTTCAAGTTCGGTTGTTGCCAAGTGTAGAAAACCGTTAGCATAACCCGATTCAAACGCCGCACAAATACGATTAACGTTAGAGGGAATGTCGTTAAGAATCTCGGTTGATTTATTGTCTGTTTCGTGATTTGTGTCTTGATTAAAATTATCGCGATTAAAATAAGGACGCCCCGAAGGGGAAATACAAATTTGAGGAAATTGTAAGATCGACGTCATGTAAAATTATTTTTTATTTTGTTGAAAATGTAAATTTATAAGTTGCAAACTCGCTCGTTACTGCGAAGAGTTTAACGAATAGTTGATTTATAGTAACATTCGCAAAATTTTTAGCAACAGGTTTCATAAATAACAGAAGGGAATCTCTAAAAATTATTTTAAACCACAGAGGACACAGAGAGAATTTTAATTGAAATCAAAACATAATTTAAATTTATTAAAGTAAAAAAATTATAGATTTAAATCAAAATTTAATTTTTAAAAATATTCTCTCTGTGGTTAATAAAAAAACGAATGATTAGAGATTCCCAGAATTTTACATTGACAAAATAAAAAAAACAGAATCGGAAGATATCAAGAAATTGTAACTGTTCACACGCAATAGAAAAAAACCTACGCCCTGAAAGGTCAATTAGCAAAATCGCGTTCAACGGCTTGCGTTCTTTCGGGGCGTAGGAAAATTTTCTCTTGTGCGTGAATGGTTACAATTATTTTTTGTTGACAATTATTCTGAGAACATTGGGGTTGACAGATATCTTTCGCCGGTGTCTGGTAGTATTGCTACGATGACTTTGCCTTTATTTTCTGGTCTTTTTGCGATTTGGGTTGCCGCCCAAGTTGCAGCACCGGATGAAATCCCGACTAATAATCCTTCAACAATGGCGATTTCTTTACCGGTTGCAAATGCGTCTTCATTTTCAACAGTAATGATTTCGTCATAAATTGACGTGTTCAAAGTTTTCGGGACGAAACCTGCGCCGATTCCTTGAATTTTATGCGGTCCCGGCGTGCCTTTTGATAAGACCGGCGACGACGCAGGTTCAACGGCGATTACTTTGAGTTTTGGATTTTTCGACTTGAGAAATTCTCCAGCACCGCTAATAGTTCCGCCTGTTCCGATACCGGATACGAAGAAATCGATCTTGCCTTCGGTATCTTTCCAGATTTCAGGACCAGTAGTTTTTTTGTGAATTTCTGGATTAGCTGGATTCTCAAATTGACTTGGCGAAAAGCTATTTGGCGTTTCTTTTAGGAGTTCTTCTGCTTTTGCGATAGCACCTTTCATTCCTTTTGCGCCTTCGGTTAATACGAGTTGAGCGCCGTAGGCTTTGAGTAAGTTTCGGCGTTCGATACTCATTGTTTCGGGCATTGTGAGGATCACCTTATATCCTCGCGACGCGGCAACGGAGGCGAGACCGATTCCTGTATTACCGCTTGTCGGCTCGATTAGTATTGCGCCGGGTTTGAGTATTCCTTTGGATTCAGCGTCTTCGATCATCGCGATTGCGATACGATCTTTGACGCTGCCTGCCGGATTGTAATACTCAAGTTTAGCTACAATTTTCGCGGCTAAACCGTGTTTTTTCTCATAATTTGAGAGTTCGAGTAATGGAGTATTGCCGATCAAGTCTGTGATTCGTTTGTAAATTGTCATTTTAATTTCCTACCTTTTTTCAAAATGTTAGTTTTGACATTTGGATTTAATCGCATCGTAGAATTTCGGAGAACTAGAATCGTAAAGTCGATTTATTGTCATAAAAGACAAGAGTTGCCGAATATTCAAATGCGAACGGTTTAATACATACTAAACCCACCGATTTAGTATGTATTATTCTAAACCATCAATCTCCCGTGTCAATACCCCCCTCCGAAATTTTTAAATTTAAAATCTGTTAAATTAGCGACACTTAAATTATTTGTAACCGTTCACGGAAAATATAATTTTAGATTGGTCTTGTTTT
>JAITAZ010000371.1 GCA_031283825.1 Planctomycetaceae bacterium
ACGGTCTCAATCATGATAATAATCGAGCAAGATAAACGCTCAATGTCATGATAATAACAAAAAGATAAATTTAATTCAATAGCAATTTCAACAAAATAAAATCAATTTTCAAAAAAAAAGTTGCTTTCAATCTCACAACGAAAACAACCACGATGATCATACGCAAAAAAAATAATAAAATAGCGCGCAAGCAGTATTAGGGCGTTGCCCTACGCTATTGCTAGACGCCTTTTCAGGGCTTAGGAAATTTTTCTCTTGTACGTGAACGGTTACGATAATTTTTTGGGGGGACTTAGGGGACATTGGGGACGCTGGGGACACGGGGGACATTCTTGTTTGATATCTGGGATTGATGGCTCGGAGGGGGACAAAATTTAAAGAAAAAAATTTCTCTTTTTTAAAAGCTGTTGTTTTCTGTTGAGTTGTTAATCATGGTTTTTAAATTAGTGTGTCCCCAGTGTCCCCTAAGTCCCCTTTGTCTCCAATGTCCCCCAAAAAAATAATATGGTTTTTAAAAAAAGTGAACGCTTACAAAGAAACAATATCGCATATTGACGGACAGCTACTGCGTAACATGAGTTTATAATTTTTGTAACTTTTAATTTTAATAAAAACGGTTATCTGTGGTTTCCTCATCATCCTCCTCATCATTCTCATTCTCATCATTTTCTTCGTATTCATCATATTCTTCATCGTATTCGTCGTCGTCATCGTATTCTTCTTTTTGATTTTGTAGGAGAGTTGTTGGTTCTTGAAATTGCTTGATTACGTTTAATCGGACAAATTGACGAAGTTGTTCTGATGGTTGCTCTGCTGGTGTTGGATAAAACAACACATAGAGATTTTTTATGATAAAAATTGGAGTCAAAATTAATCCTACCGGAAACATCCACCAACCAAAAAAAACAGTAATAAACAGATTTTTTAATTTAGACGACCTCGCACAATATCGACATGACACATGCGGCACAGTATTGCATATTGACGTAAAAAGCAACGAAATACAACGATAAGAATAATGAATGTCAACAGGACCCGGACCGCCGCATTGAGGACAATCGCCTTGATGAAATTCATTCATCTGTTGCTCAATTATATATTCGATATCGTCCGGTAAAGGTATTTGCAATAATTGCTCGTCTCGATTAAGCGTAAACTGACGTTGACATTTTTCACTACAAAAATGATACAACCCATCTTTAATACCGCCGAATACGATGTATGCTCCACAATTCGTACAACTAGACATTGTAAAATAAACGTTAGAAAAAAAGATTGAATGTAAATATAATCAATTGTTTTTTTGGTTTTGTAATCAAATAAAGACACAAGGCATTGCATCTCTACTGGCGGTTTGTCAATTTAAAATTGCTAAAAGATATCTTACTGAATACTGATTACTGAATACTGATTACTGAATACTGAATATTCGCCCGTTTTTCACTCTCTACAAACTCCCGACGGTAGCGCGTTGTATTGAGAAGGATCAGGGATTCCATACGCAGAGTCTAACTCTGGATGCATGGCGTCGAAAGGTCCAGGTCTTGGGACAATCGGGGCAGTCGATACTCGCGGTTTTTGAGAAAGCCAATCTCTGCCGTGAAAAATTGGGTCTTCAAATTCACGCAACTCTTCAGCGCCATAATACGGTCCCATCGCGTCAACCCATAAAATCACTCGTAATAATTCGTCGCCCGTTACTTTCACTCCGTTATGTTTGCCACTCGACATTCTCTCAACAAGTCGACTCTTGTACGATAACTTCGTCATCGGAGAGAACGTACTATACGCAACCGGATCACGCTGATCAAACGCCTCTACCAGAATCGTATCCGCCCAACCGAAAGGCGGGTTTTTCGGTCCTTTATATCTTGAATAAGGCGTTCCCCACGTCGGATTGCCCATCAACATAACATACGGCTCGCGGAATCCAAGAAATCCCGGTCTCGATACCGAATTAAACTTTTTATACGCCACATTGTCCACATCACCATGACACTTCCCACAATGCTTGTCCAAAACCGGTTGAACATATCGCGGAAAACTCACCGTAATATCACTCCACGATACCGGCGTAATATTCGACGCTACACGCTTCAACGCTTTACCCGTCCGACCAACAACCGGCGCACGCGCATGAGATTCATGACACCCAAGACAACCACGCTGCTCGCCAGGTTGAACGCCCGTAAAACTACGCATCGTTTGAAGCGCTCGATGATTCTCGTCCAAAATCTGAAAATGTAACGCTATTCCAGACGGCGCGTTAAATTGTACGCTGCCATCGTCTTCAATCGGAACCGTACCGATTATTTTCTTGATTCCCTCTGATTGATTTATCGAAATCTCCGGTCCCGACGAAACATAATTTCGCTTTGTCCAATACGTGTAAGTCTTGTGTTCAATCGACCAGATACGCAAAAATTTTGCTTTACCTTTTAGTTCCGCCGGCGCGTCGTCGTATATATTATTACTGTAGATTATTCCCGTATCGGGTTTATTTCTTGTTTCCATAGTTGGAAAATTCACCGTGTCGGCACGCGGCGACGGAATCGGGCGAGAACGAAGCGGTTGAGCGTCAAAAATATGATGAACGCCTTCGTGAATCAACTCGCGATTTCCGTAAATGTCCATTAGCAGCAGTACCCACTTGTTCCGATAACGCAGCGCCGAAACAAGAAAATCAGTTTCATTCAGCGGATATGCCGAAATATACGCGCTATAATTGCCGGCAGTATGATAAAGTTCCGGCGAAACTTCAACTGGATCCGTCGGACCGTTGCCGCATTCGGGCCATTTAATTTCTTGAGTTACTTTCGTTAATCCGTCTGGAAAATTAAATCCTTTCGACGGATCAATAATTCCGACGCTGCCGCTGTACCAATTATGATGTGCGCTGCCGACAAACATTACGCGCTCGCTATTTGGAATTTGTCGAGCGTCTTTGAGCAAGTCGGGCCAAACGGATTGATTGCCCCAAAAGGTCTGAACTTGTGTGCCGTCGGTGTTCATTGTCCACAGACTTTGACAACGCCAGAGCGGTTTATCTGTGTATTCCCATCGCGTAAAAATTACTTTGCCGTCGTTCATCACTGACGGTAAATATTCCGGTTCGCCGTTGCGGGAGATAATGTAGAGTTCTTTGCCGTCGAGTTTCATTTTTGCCGTAACGTAGGCGTTGGTTGGCGGCATACACCGCACGTAAATATGACCGCGACTCGTTATAAACATTATGCTTTTTCCGTCGGGCAGATAAATTGGATCGAGGTCGTCGAACATTCCGCCGGTCAACTGACGCAATCCCGAACCGTCAACGTTGATTTCGTAAAGATGAAAAGTTTTTTCGTTATGCGGCTTGAAACAGAAGACAATTTTTTTCGCGTCGTAAGATAGATCGGGTCTCCAGAACGAACCGTGTAGTGGTTCTTGCGGCATGATTTTAGTTTGCGTTTGTGAGCCGTCGAGTTTTAAGCCTTTGATTGTCATTAGTCGTCCGCCGGACGTTGCCATGTAACCTAATCGATGTCGAGTTTCGTGATTCCATTCGCTGCCTTGCGGCGTTGGTTCATCGACAAGCAGTAGTGAATCGAAATTTAACGCTGGATTTTTCAGGGTTATATTGCGTTTTATTTTTCTTATTGTGAAGTATAGATCTTTATTTTCGTCGTCGGCTTTTATATTTTTCGCGAGTGATTCGAGTTCGTCGAGTTGTTTTAATTCTGAATCGAAATTGACTTGACCCGCATATTGTTTCAAAATTCGCGCCGCCAGAAAACGCGACCAACCGATTTCTTGAATTGAACGTGCGGCAGTCGGTTTATTTTGAGCTTGAAACAACCATTCGTTTTCGCTTAGAGTTTTCGCTTCGGATTCGGAGTAATTTTTTGTTTCGGGCGTTTGTGTTTTGCTTCGTCTTGCGACTCCTTCGGAGCGGGTTGGACGAAATTCGATCAACTGTTCCATATCGACAATCAAGTTAAAAGCGGTTGTATTGTCGAATGAATTTTTATCAGAATTTAATTTTTCAAAAATTTCTTTATTTGACTTGACAGTTTCCCAGATTTTTCGATTTGGTTCAGACAGAGCTGTCCATTGGAAATTTGTCAGCGGCAGGTATTCGAAGTAATCTTCAGACAGGGCGTTGATTCGTCCGATTAGTTCGTCTTTTGACAATTGCATTAGTTCGACTGGGTTTTTCTGCCATTTCATAATGTAGGCGTTGAATTCGTCGGGGAAGTCATTACGAATCAATCTTGCGAGTGTAATGTTGTCGAGTTCGGAATTTTTTTGAGATGTGTTTGTAGAATTATTTTGTGCGGCGTTGATGAAAGTATTTTTTAGAGTTTTTTCGAAGTTATCAGATTTTGAATAAATTTTGCGTGCGTGATTTTGTGCGATTTTAATTTTGTCAGAGATTTTTCCTTTTCCGAGAGTGAACATTTCTTTTAATTCGCTTTCGGACAGAGCGCGGGAGTAGAATCGGAGTTCGTCTAATTTTCCGTTGAAGGATTCGTCTGGTTTACGGTTTTGTTCGATTGAGTTTGAGAATGAGCCGATGTAACCGACATTGTAAATGGTGGCGTCTTCGATTAGTTGTCCGTTTGCGATTTGATCTCTATTTTTTGACAAGCCGCGATAGTTAGCACCGGTTTGTAGTCTTGAAGATTGTCGTTTGAAAGAGCCGATTTCATTTCCGTCGAGGTAAATTTTCATGAATTTACCGTTGAAGGTACCTGCGACTAGGTGCCAATTTCCGTCGTTGATTTCGTCTTGAGCGATTGGTGCGTCGAGTTCGGCGTAATTTTCTCCGGTGTTTAGACCGAGAGTTAGAAATTTAGTTTGTTCGCGACCGTTTTGGTCTTTTGGGCGACCTTGAATTGCGAACAGGATGCGATATTCTCCGGTTGAGCCTGAATCTTCTTTTCGGAGGATTGGAAATATTTTGGTAAGAGGCGAGGATGGAGCGATCCATGCGGAGAAAGTTAGTTGTTTGAGATCGGCTGGGATGAAGTCTCGAGGAATTTCGATGAGTTGATTTCCTGATAGATTTGCGGCATTCCCGAATACGCCTTGAGTTCGAGGAATATTTTCGGAAGCTGTGGCGTTAAATTGAGGGTTGACGATATTTTTGACGATATTGGGTTGTTCGTCGTTGAAATCCCAGTAACTGACGAGGCTATTATCTGCGAGGGTTATATTTTGTGTGATATTTATTGTTGTGATGAGGATTATAGTTGTGATGAGGATTATAGTTATTGTGAATAGGGTTGTGTAAATATTTTTTAACATTTTTTTCTCCTAAAAAGATTTTTGAGTAAGTTGGCAGAATTTTTGTAACGATATTTCTGCCGAGTTTTAGTTTCTGTATTTTTTGTGTAATTTTGAGGATAAATTGTCAAGATCAAACGCGAAGTCATCAACGAATTCGCGAGTCGTTTACAACGATTGTTTACGACGATGGAGGAGTATATCTATTGCTAAAATTTCTGTCAATATGACAATTCATCTCACCCCATAATTTTTGTAACAATAATTTTCTAAAGAGACAAAAGAAACCAAAGAGATAAAAACTAACGGTCAATGGAAAGCAATATCAGGACACAAATTGACAAATTTTCGTCCCGCAAGTGTCCCACGAATGCTTTCCATTGACCATTAGGGATTCTTGAAAAAGTCTGATTTTATTGCGTTTTGATATTCTTCCGGAGTTCCGAATGACAAGTGGAAATCAATATTGAATTGCTCGATGTGATTTTCATTTTTTGCCAAGATATTATAAATTCCGCTAACGAAATATTCGTTATACATGCAGGTTGAGAAATATTCCTTTGCGGCGTTTTCAAAAATTTCTTTGTTCTTGAAATAATATGCGCCGCAAATTGCTCTGTTGCTGGTTACTTTTTTTTCAATAGTTCCGATAATATTTTTATTAGAGTCGTATTTCAAAAAACTATATTTTGGGTCGCTCGATTGAAAGGTCAACAAAGCACCGTCGATAAGTTGACGTTTTTTTTCGTCTCTACAAAAATCATAAAACGAATAACTTCTGAATAAATGATCGCAGTCGTTGAATATAATCGGCATGTTGTCGTCAATTTCTTTACATCCCTCAAGACACGTAAGAACCGCGCCGTTTAAGACGTCGTCGATAATATTAATAATCGCGTCGGGGTAAAATTG
>JAITAZ010000453.1 GCA_031283825.1 Planctomycetaceae bacterium
AAACTAATTTTATTAGGAACGCGGGCGTCCCGCCTGCCATGACAAACGCCTAAATATGCGGTCGAGACGACCGCGATCCTAATAAAAATAAATTTTACATGAGGTTTTTAGAAGTTCCCTGTAACTATTCCGTAGGCGTTTATTGATCAAGTCGCGTTGCCGAAGGAAACAATAAAATTGATTCGACAATAATTAAAATCAATTCAAATTTACCGTTGGCTAACGCCGACGTAACTTTTCGCCGAAAGGTCGCCTACCTGATCAATTACCGCCTACTAACGGACAACTACTGCGTAACAAGAGTTACTAAAATAAACCCGTTTTTAGAAGTTCCCTTTACAAAACAGGTTTTTAGAAATTCTTTTTAGATCACTGTTTTATGCTTTTGGAATAACGTTGACTCTTCGACCGCCGCGATCAAATTGTACGATTCCGTCAATTATGGCAAAAAGCGTGAAATCGTTTCCGGTATCGACTCCTTTACCGGCATAAAATTTTGATCCGACTTGCCGAACAATTATATTACCCGCTCGAACAATTTCTCCGGCGAATTTTTTAACTCCGCGTCTCTGACCATTCGAATCGCGACCATTACGACTCGAACCTTGACCTTTTTTATGAGCCATTGTAACCTCTCAAAATTAGTATTGGTTTGACTTAAATTTTTATTTAACTTTAGTAAATTCTAAAAATGAATTGTTAGAGATTCACTTTTTTTCATCTACAATTTTCGTTCCCTTGAATGGGGCGAGTATCTTATAAGAAAATCCACTCATAGTCAACCCCCCCTGTTTGACCGGTTTGGAATTGATTGTTGTCGATAGAATATTTATCGCCTTTTCGCCACAAATTTATTTTCAGAATTTTTCGTTCCATTTTGCGACCTTTGCCCGGCGTAACATTTTTTGGGTCAACATCTTCCCATTTGTAAGCATTTGTCAATCCGCTTACGTAAACCGAAAATTTATTTATTCGCGGATCGACGTTTACCCACATCGCGACTCCCCAGTAATCTTCGCCAGATTTAATTTGTTTATTGCTAATGCTTACGCTTGTTTCCGGCGTTGCTTTCATTCCTTCCCGCCGCATAATTGACGGAATCGCTAAAGGTAAAAATCTGTCAACATAAACTTGTTGGTCCGTTACTGTTTTGAAAATTGCTTTACCTGTTTCTGGATCAATTCCCGAAAAAGTAGAATCCAACACCACGCGATCAGACGCTAAAATAAATTGCGGAATAAAACTTATTGCTCGATCTTCTCCGGCTGTTGGAACATACGTTCCTTTGAGATTTTGCAGAGCCGCGTAAGTATCGCCTGTAATATCGATCTTAAATTCGGTAGTTTCGTCAGAATGCACAATTTCGGCAGATTTGTTAATGTCGTCGATAGCGGCTCGTTCTGCTTTTTGGTCAACTTTTGTTCCAATCGAACCGGCTTTTTTAATGTCATACTCAACCGACTTAAAAGTAGTCTCTTTACCGCCTGTGCTGCCGGCGACTTTTTGTTCTTTAATCACTGAGGTAATATCTGCCGGTCCAATGTTTTTGACATTGTAAACGAGATACCAAACCGTTTTTTTGTCTAAAGTTCCGTCTTTATTTGGAATATCGACGTCGATTACTCGCAGCGGTTTAAAACTAAATTGAAAACACCACACGTCCCGAGTAAATCGAATATTCCTTGCCCAGTAATCGCGATGTAATACTGGATCGCTCATCACTTTATTTAGTAATTCTTTATCGTAAGTTACCGGTTCGATTCCTTCGAGGACATTCAAAACTTCGGTCATATTTGCTCGATTAAATGTCGGCGCGTAAGTTGAAGTGTCGGAGGTCAATATATCTTGAGGTCCTAGAATTGTGCTTGCGTCTGGAATTCCTTGTTGTTTGAGAGCTTTTAGCGGATCTATTGACGGATTAAACGTAAGATCAAGCATCGGAGAAACAACCGTCAAGTTGCCGCGCACCAAATTCGGTTTAGCCGACGCAACGTTTTCTTCAGCGTAAGTTAATATGTTTAAACCAAAAAAAATAAAACTAGCAAATACAAATAAACAATAAAATCCAAAATAAATACGATTCATAAATCCTCCAACTTGTTGGAATTCGGAATATAAACAGGGAATTTTTGTAACAATTATTTTTTTGACCGCCCGTAAATTTTAATCTCTGATAATAATTTCGTGAACGGTTGCCAAAAAATTTTCTCAAAAAACAACCGCGCACATCATAATTATCGAACAAATTAAAACATTAACTTGATCATATTTAATGGAACTTCTAAAAAAATGGAATTACTAAAACTCAATTTTTCGTAATATATCAGCGGAATTTTTTAAACGCGGATAATACGGGGAATTTTTAAACGCGGATAATACGGATTTTTTAGTGAATACTGATATTCGCGGAGAATGGAAATGACGATTTGTATTATATCAGTGGAATATTCTTAACACGTATGAATATTTGACAACCAACCTCATTTTCAACCTAATTTTCTTACAAAAACAACCTCAGTAGCCAATTATGCTCCCCACGCTAACCTCATTACCTCATTAAAAACGTAAACGAATAATGAGGTAATGAGGTTGGTTTTGGTGGGATTCCTTGCTACTGAGGTTTTAAACA
>JAITAZ010000543.1 GCA_031283825.1 Planctomycetaceae bacterium
CGATTGAATAATTACCCAAAAACTTTTGTAAAGTTTTGACGTCTATTTTGTCGATTGAGCAAGAGTAGCGTTGCGCTATCGATAGGTTTAAATTGTTCGCATGTTAATTTTCGATATAACGTCGCCGCGAACAATTTATACGGCTTGTACAGATTCAACGATTTAAGAGCTATTTATCAAAAGACTTGTTTTCTCCAAACGATCCGGCGGAAGTTGCCAAAATTTAAAGTGCGGGTAATTAAAAATATTTTTTCGATTTTATGTTACAAAAAATTTAAAGTGTTTTCGGTATATATCCGAACTCGCGTAATTCAAAAATAATGAAAAATTCAACTCCGTTTAATACCAAACCGACAATTGAACCGACGAAAAGTTCAGGTTCTACGAGTTCGCGTAACGTGTCTTACGGAGTTGATTCTGAAATCGTAATAGACGATTTCGATCCCGCGCTCGAATTAAAACGATTACGTCAAGAGTTAATCGAAAGATTACTGATCATTCAACGAAAGGCGGCATTAAACGCGCAATCAGATAATCAAAAACAACTTTCTGTTACAATCGTTCCTAAACCGATTCAATCTTCGCCGATAACTCGTCCGAAACTTACCGAGTCAAACGGGATTCGAATTGATCGCGTTGAAAGGAATCATAATCAATCCGCCAACAAAGAAAATTCACGTAAAGACGTTATTTATTCCGAATCTAATCTTGCGCCGGATTCTATCGACGATCCCGCTCGCTCTGCGGAACGTATTATGGCAAATATCGAATCTGCAAGAGTTTGTATTAGTCAATTGCAGACTCCGAATATTAACCAACCGCACTTAAAAATGATGGCGGACAAATTAACGGAACAACAAAACTGCTCGCGGAATAATAGACAAACGGCGGATAATTTATCAGCGCAAAATCGTCAATTAAATTCAAATACCAACGAACAAAAATTGGAACATCATTTAAGCTCGCGGCATTTATCGAACGGAGTAGTCAATGAATTTAATTGTAACGAAAATTCCGATAATTTTGTTACGAAAAATCAGTCTAATCAGCAATCGCAGCAAAATCAATATAATTTGCAAACTTTAAAATCGGAGGTTGCGGGTGAATCGTTTGGGATAATTTTGTTACAAAAATTAAATTTTGGTTTATCGTTGATTGGCGTTATTGGAATATTGATTGGCGTATTTTATTTATTCAGCGGCGGAATAGGCAATTTTCAGCCGGGCGTGCCGGTGTTATTTGTTGGACTATTATTGATTGTTGCGGGTTTAACCGGTCATTTGTTGCAAGATTATGTCAATACTACTTATCAGATAAATCATCAAATAAATCATTCGTCAACTAATACGTAATTTCTTGTTAAAGCAATAGGGATTTTCTAAAAACCTATTTTTGTAATTTTTCAGTAGAAATTTGGTAATATATCAGTGGAATAATTGTAACAGCATTGTATTTTCGTTGAATCGTAGATTCTTCAGTCCCGCTAGGGACGACACATTATTAACAGTATGCTTTAGCATACGGTTAATAATGTACTGTCCTTGCAGGACAATGAAAAATAAAATTGTCCGGTAAAATTATTCCACTGATATATTACAAATACTTTAATCCGAATCTTAAAACCGTGAACGGTTACGAAAAAACGAATATTCCTTTATCTTTCATTTTTAATTTAAATTTTAATCCAAATGATTTCGATTTTGATTTATAATTTTTTGATGTTAATTGTTGACGTTTTGTTATTGTCGTTAGTTTGGCGGCGATATTTTTTGTCGTTGTTTGAGTTGATTTGTTTGTGTGGGGTTGGTTGTTTTGCGGCGGTTTTATTTAGTCTTGGGAATCTTTCTTTTGTCGCGTATGGTTTGGCGTGGTATGGAAGCGGATTTTTAATCGGCGTTGGATTGATTCTGATTTTGCGCAACGAAAAATCATCGCGTCGAGTTTGGTTAATTATTTTATCTTTTGCGACGTCGATTTCTATTTTGATTTTTAGTATTATTGCTTTGTTTATAGAACCTACTGCGCTTGAGGTTTTGCGTTATGAATATGAGACAAACTTGGTAACAAAGCCGATTCGCGTTGCTTTTCTAGCTGATTTTCAAACGGATCGTATTGGAGATTACGAGCGGAAATCGTTGTATTTATTGAAGAGTCAAAATGCCGATTTGATTATTTTCGGCGGCGATTATATTCAAGCAAGAAATAAAGAAACGGAGGAACGTCTTATCAAGGAGTTTAATTTGCTATTGAAAGAAGTAAATTTGAAAGCGAAGTATGGCGTTTATGCGATTATGGGCAATCAGGAAATCGGGTGTTGGTGTGATTGGCGTCGTTCTTTTAGGGGGACGGGAGTAGTAACGTTGACTAATACGCGGCGGATGAATATAGGCGAGTTGCATGTAGTTTTTGTATCGATGTTGAGTTCGTTTACGCGGCAAAAGATTGTCAAGCATTCGCGAGCTTTCGACCGTAATAGACATCCATTGAAACAGCGTTTTGTCTTGATGGCGGGACATGCGGCGAGTTATGCGATGGCAGAGCAAGACGCTCATATTATGTTGGCGGGACATACTCATGGAGGTCAAATTTCGTTTCCGTTTTTTGGTCCTATTACCAACATGACGGAGGGGTTACCGCGACGGTGGTCGAGTGGAGATCACAGGTTGCCGAATGGTTCGATTTTGATTGTGAGCAAGGGAACGGGAATGGAACGAGGTCGTGCGCCGAGGGTAAGATTCAATTGTAAGCCGGATATTATTGTGATTGATGTCGTGCCGGAAAAGGGTAAAAATTAGCGGTAGAGTTATTGTTAATTATTGACGATTATTTATTGTAACGAAAAATATGGGTTATTTAACGCTTCGTAGTTGTGTTGATGATTTGCGTCGTGTTGGCGAGTTGGTTGAATTTTCCGAGTCTGTTGATCCGTATCTTGAGTTAGCGGCGGTTCAGCGGCGTCTTTATGAGAGTGGTGCTCCGGCGGTACTTTTTACGAATGTGCGTAATTGTCGATTTCCGATGTTGTCGAATCTTTTTGGGACGGAGTGTCGGATGAATTATATTTTTCGCGATGGAATTGAGTCTGTTCGTAGAGTGATTGAGTTAAGTGCGGATCCGGTATCGTTATTTTCTGAGCGATTTAATTTGCGGTCAACGTTTTCGTTGAGTTTATCGTCGTTGTTATCGTTTTATTATTCTCGACCGAAGCGAGTTTCGGCTTGTTGTGCGTCTGTACTTTCTTGTCGGACGGAGTTGAGTGAGTTGCCTCAACTTGTTAGTTGGTCTGGAGATGGTGGTGCGTATATTACTCTTCCGATGGTTTATACGGAGGATCCGAATCGAGTTGGATTTAGTTCGTCGAATCTTGGCATGTATCGTGTGCAGATTTCTGGCAATGATTATTTATCGAATGTTGAGGCGGGTTTACATTATCAGATTCATCGTGGTATAGCGGTTCATCATGCTGCGGCGATAGAGCGTGGTGAATCTTTGCGGGTGAATATTTTTATTGGTGGTGCGCCGGCGATGATGCTTGCGGCGGTAATGCCGTTGCCGGAGGGAACGAGTGAGTTATTTTTCGCGGGGATTCTTGGGCGGCGGCGGGTACCGATGTGTGGTGATTTTGGAATTTATGCGGAGGCGGATTTTTGTATTTGTGGAAAGTTAGGTTCAAAGATGAAGCGTGAGGGTGCGTTTGGTGATCATCTTGGATATTACAGTTTGGAGCATGAATTTCCGGTGTTGGAGGTTGAGTCGGTTTGGTGTCGTAGGGATGCGATTTTTCCGTTTACGGTTGTTGGTCGTCCGCCGCAGGAGGACACGCAATTTGGTCGATTTATACATAATCTTGTTCGTGGTGTTGTTCCTCGAAAGATACGTGGTGTATCGGCGATTCATGCGGTTGACGAGGCTGGTGTTCATCCGTTATTGTTAGCGGTTGGTCGTGAGAGTTATGTTCCGTTTGACAGAAAAAAGCGTGCGGCGGAGTTGCATACGTTGGCTCATGCGATTTTGGGTTATGGACAATTATCGTTAGCGAAGTATCTTTTTATTGCGTCGAGGGACGATGATCC
Source organism: Planctomycetaceae bacterium (assembly GCA_031283825.1). GTDB lineage: Bacteria > Planctomycetota > Planctomycetia > Pirellulales > Thermoguttaceae > WRKP01. Next base: position 4,074 of record JAITAZ010000543.1, read on the forward strand.
GGCGTTGGACGTTTATGATATTCCCAAGTTTTTGATTCATATTTTGAGAAGAGTTGATTGGCGGCGGGATGTTCATTTTGTAACGCGGACTAATGCGGACACGCTTGATTATTCGGGTTATTTTGATGGAGAGTTGAGTAGAGGTTCGAAGATGTTTGTAGCGGCGAGTGGCGAGCCGGTGCGGGAGTTGAGTGATTCGATTGATGTTGTGATTCCGTGTAGGAATCCGCGAGTTGTGATGTCTGGGATACTTTGTGTTGAGGAAATTTTTGATTTAAAGAATTTGTGTACGTCTGATTTTCCGGAAGGATTTCCGTTGATTGTGATTGTTGACGATTCGGCGGAGGCGTCGTCGAGTTTGAGAAATTTTTTATGGACGACGTTTACGAAAAGTGATCCGGCGAGCGACGTGTATGGAGTTGGAGAATTTTCGTACAATAAACATTGGGGTTGCAATGGTGCGTTAATTATTGACGCAAAAAGAAAGGTTCATCATGCCCCAGAGCTTGTAGAGTCTCCAGAAATAAAAACTCGTGCAGACAATATTGTACAAAAAATAAATAACCGTTAACGGTTTTTTAAATTCATAATTGGGAACTTCTAAAAACTAATATTAGAAGGAACGCGGGCGTCCCGCCTGCATGACAAACGCCTAAATATGCGGTCGAGACGACCGCGATCCTAATAAAAATAAATTTTACATGAGGTTTTTAGA
>JAITAZ010000556.1 GCA_031283825.1 Planctomycetaceae bacterium
TCATTCTTTCGGTGAACAAAAAATTTCAGCATTAAAGATTTTTGTAACGAAAACGTTAGTGTATAACTTCCTCGTCGATGAATTGTATAATTATTGTGCCAGTAAAAATGAAATTCTTGTACATAATACAAACAATGCGCCTAAATATATGGTAAAAAAACCAGGTTTAAGTAGTAAATAAGCTGCAAATGATGTCCCTTCTTTTGCAATTGGTAAACCGCCAAAGATTGGAGAAACACCAACACAATATGCTGAACGATTGATGATCGAAAGATATGGAAAAGAATGGCGAACTATGTTTAAAAAACAAGATAAAAAAATTGTAACCGTTCACGGTTTTAAAATTCAGAATTTTAAACACGGATTTTCACGGATAAGACGGATTATCACGGATAGACAAATGATGCTTTGTGAACGTTATCAATAATTAACTCATGTTACGCACTTGCTACCCCCGATCATGTAGGCGACCATAGGTTCGCAACCTTTCGCCGAAAGGTTGCGTCGGCGTTAGCCGACGGTAAAGTTGAATTGATTTTAATTATTGTCGAATCCATTTTATCGTTGCCTTCGGCAACGCGACCTTTCGGCGAAAGGTCGCCTACCTGATCTATTACTGCCTACTGACGGACAACTACTGCGTAACATGAGTTACAGAAATTCTAGTTTTGTTCTGTTGCACGTAGGTTGAATATTTTTTTCTGTTCGATATACTTTTGCCCTTTCTGAATTGAGATAGATATTTTCATATTAACGTTACGAATAATGCGTTGGTCGAAATTGAATTTTTCTATTGATTGAAATATTTCAGCGGAAAAATTTTTTTGTCCTTTAAATCATTTTAACTTATGTTACGCACTTGCTACCCCAGATCTGGTAGGCGACCTTTCGCCGAAAGGTCGCGAAGGCGTTAGCCGACGGGAAAGTTGAATTGAATTTTAATTATTGTCGAATCCATTTTATCGTTGCCTTCGGCAACGCGACCTTTCGGCGAAAGGTCGCCTACCTGATCGGTGATCAACCTGATCAATTATCGCCTACTGACGGACAACTACTGCGTAACATGAGATTTTAAAAATCAAACCCAAATTATTAAATCGGATGTCCACAAATACGTCGTCTTTTACTGATAGCGTTGATTCAGAGTCGAATTCTAAAACTATGTATCAAAAGATATGGGAAAGTCATCTTATTGATCTTGAAGAATCTGAAGAGTTCGGCGACGAATCGTTGATTTATATCGATCTACAACTCATACACGAGGTAACGTCTCCGCAGGCGTTTGAGGGATTGCGTCTGGAGAAGCGTCGGTTGCGCCGTCCTGATAAAACGATTGCGGTAATGGATCACAATGTCCCGACGACGGATCGCTCTTTGCCGATTTCCGACTCAATAGCCGCTATTCAACTCGAAACATTGAGCCGAAATTGCAATGATTTCGGCGTTAAATTATTCGACATGAACAACCCGAAACAAGGCGTTGTTCATGTTGTCATGCCGGAACTCGGATTGACGCAACCCGGAATGACAATCGTTTGCGGAGACAGTCATACCGCAACTCACGGCGCGTTTGGCGCGCTTGCGTTTGGAATCGGAACAAGCGAAGTCGAGCATGTTTTCGCAACGCAAACGTTAAGACAAAAAAAATCTAAAACGTTCAAAATTCACGGGACAAATATTTTACCCAAAATCTGCTGCGGCAAAGATTTAATCTTGTACATTATCGGAGAGCTTTCAACGTCGGCGGGAGTTGGTTACGCTATCGAGTATGTCGGTTCTGCGTTTAGCGAGTTGTCGATGGAAGACCGGATGACAGTTTGCAACATGACAATCGAAATGGGCGGACGAACCGGAATGATCGCTCCAGATAAAATTACTTTCGACTATATATTCGGACGAGAATTCGCCCCGAATAAAAGTAATTGGGAAAGCACAAAAGAAAAATGGCTAAATCTGAAATCAGACTCAAACGCGACTTACGATAAAGAATGGACTTTTGACGCATCGAAGGTAACGCCGATGGTAACGTGGGGAACGAATCCGGCTCAGGTGGCGTCGGTTTATGGTCGGATTCCGGCGTTGGATTCGTTCAATGATTTAGCGCAACGAAAATCAGCGGAGGCGGCGCTAGATTACATGGGATTGCAAGCCGGAATGAGAATAACAGACATAAAAATCGACAGAGTTTTTATCGGTTCGTGTACGAATGGTCGGTTGGAAGATTTGAGGGCGGCGGCGGAAATTGTGAAAGGTCGGAGGATCGCTGACGGAGTAAGCGGGATGATTGTACCGGGCAGCGGATCGGTAAAGCGTGAAGCCGAAAAAGAAGGTTTAGACAAAATTTTTATCAACGCAGGTTTCGAATGGAGAGAATCGGGTTGCAGCATGTGTATTGGAATGAATGACGACAAATTAAATGTCGGAGAAAGATGTGCCGCAACGAGTAATCGTAATTTTGAAGGACGTCAAGGCAAGGGCGGAAGAACTCATCTAGTTTCGCCCGCAATGGC
>JAITAZ010000516.1 GCA_031283825.1 Planctomycetaceae bacterium
ATTTTTTTCTTGTGAACGATTACAAAATTCACTTGTTGCTTTTTTTTAGAGGTTAATTATATTTGTTAGCGTATTTGCTATCGTCTGCAAATATTTTCTGCTAACATACCAAACTCATAATATGAATTTCGACAACTTAAAAACTTAAAAATAATTCCACTGAATAATTACTAAAATACCGCTTGCCAAAAAGTAAACAAGACAACTCAAACCGAAAATTCAAATAATAGAAGTTGAAAAATGTTACAGAAATTTTTCGTAACCGTTCACGCACAAGAGAAAAATTTCTTGCGCCCTAAAAGAACAACAGAAAAAATTATCACGAATATTCGTTACAAATATTCACCAAAATATTCACAAAAATATTCGCCCAAATATTCCGTTGACCTTTCAGGGCGCAGGAAATTTTTCTCTTGTACGTGAACAGTTACAATTTTTCAATAGTTCGCCCTTTATTTTTTTGATAAACGAAACCCGTTTGAATTTAAAAAATCAGGTCTTTCGCTTCGCTTTCACTTTGCCAAAATCCTAAATCGCGAACAACAAAAAACAAATATTAACAACTAATTTCACATGCACACAAAAAATTTTTTAAGAATCGTTACGCTACTAACCTCGATTACTCTCGCACTGATTACCAACTCAAACGTTTTCGCCCAAACCGAAAATGAACCGCTCAATAAGTCCATCGATGTACCCGCCTACAAAAAAATTCAACCACTGATAAAAGAAAATACCTTTCTTGTCATGTATGTCGATGTGGACAAAATTAATCTCGACAGTTTCATCGAAAAATCGTCGCCGCGATTAAAACGATTATCGCGAACTTTAAACCAAAAAATTCAAGAATTTACAAAACCAAAACCAACCCCAGAACCAACTCCGCCAACATCAACAGACTCGACTCCAACACCCACAACCGACACAACTCCAGCATCTCCAAACGACTCGACTCCAGCGTCTCCAGCCGACTCGACTCCTAAATCTCCAGCCAACCCGACTCCTCCAACTTCACCAGACGATCCGAAAAAATCTGAAACGTCGCCGGATTCAAATAATGACAACAACACCCAATCTACAGAATTAGACAACACATCAATTGAAAAAAATTTGTTGTTGTTTTTAGATAATTTCAATGAATCAATTCGTAAAACAGCAGGAGCCGGATTGAAAGTTTTACGAGATAATAAAATCAAAGAAATTTATATTTTGTCAAACGTCGAAATCCTGCAACAATGTCAAGCAATTATCGCAATACCCGGCAAAATAAATTTGAATAAAGAACTAATCGCAACTTTACAAATCTCCGGTATTCACTTTTTGTCCGACTCGTTTCACGGCTTTACCGTCTTTGCGTTTGATTTGTCATCGGTAAATCCGCCCGAAACCAACACTCCGCCAGACTCAATTCCAATCACAATTACAACTCCAGATACAACTACAAATCCAACTGCAACTCTAACTCCAAATCAAAATCCGACTCCAAATCCCGAGCCGAATCCAAATCCGAATCCAAATCCGAATCCGAATTTTTCACCGGCGTCATCTCCGCCGAATAGAAACTTAAACGACGACAAATTAAGTAATCCGCCAAACAATAACGCAGACGGTTTGATTCCGCCGATAAATAACACAGTCAATAAATATGCTAACGTTCTCAACACGCTCAAAAAATTGACAACCAAAAATCGTAGCGAAATCAAATCGGGTTTACACATTCATCGGAACTCGCCTATTAGAATTATATTTGCGCCTTCGCAAGGTATAAAGTCGATGGCAAATATGTTGCCGTTGTTGGCGTCAAGCTCGCCGATTAATTCAGACGCAGTCGATACAGAGGCTATTCAAAAACCAATTCAAGACAGTTTGAAAATTCTCGATAAGTTGCAATCTGTTTCTTTAGGATTTATTCCAGAAGAAATCAGAGTAAATTTCGCAATCGAATTTATGACCGACCAAGAAGCTCAAGAAGCTTACACAATAATCGAAAAAGAATTTAAAGACGTAAAAGCAAGGTCGTTTGACTACATTAAAAAAGCTCTTCCCGATTTTACGCCAGAGCAAATTACAAGAACCGCCGAATTGACAAAAAAATTGATCGATATATTTACGCCGCGTTTGGAAAAACATCGTGTGAAATATGCTTTGACGGCAAAACGAATCGACGATACAACAGATATTTTCGCTGAACTATTTGCGGCTGGCATAGCAATTGGTCAAAAGGCGGCAAAGAAAATGCAAAAACTTAATAATTTCAGGATGATTCTTTTAGCTTTGCATCATTATCACGACGGCAACGGTACATTTCCGCCGATTTACACAGTTGACGCGGAAGGTAAACCGTTGCATAGCTGGCGAGTTCTAATTTTGCCGTTTATAGAAAAAAATGATATATACAGCAAAATTAAACTAACCGAGTCATGGGATAGCGAGCATAATAAACAATTCCATAATTTAGCTATGCCGGTTTATTCTGATCCGTTGGCAGTAACCAAGAAAGGTAAGACTTGTTCTGTTGTCGCGATTGTTGGTTCTCCAATGAAACCAAAAGACGGAGTACCATCGACGTCAATAACAGACGGCATGAGTAATACGGTAGCAATTGTAGAGTTGAAAGAATCTTTCTGCTGGATGGATCCGACCGCCGACCTCACAATAGATGAGTTTTCAAAACCGTTAGACGGCAATGACGTCTCAATTGGCGGTTCGCAAAAAGACGAAATAACAATAGGTTTATGGGATGGTTCAGTAAAAGTAATTTCAAACAAAACCTCGTCAAAAACGCTAAAAGCTCTAGCCACTCCCGACGGCGGAGATTCCGCCTCTATACCATAAAAATTGTGTAACCGTTCACGAGTTTTGTAACCATTCACTGAATTTTTTATCGCAAAATTAAAACGTGAATAGTTACAAATTAACTAATGTAGAGACGCAATGCCTTGCGTCTCATTGTTCGATCAAAAGATCACCGATCGAGACGCAAAGCATTGCGTCTCTACTGTTGGTTTAACGGTAACCGTTCACGCGCAAGAGAAAAAATTCTACGCCCTGAAAGGGCAACGGAAAAAATATTATAATGAATATTCGTTACAAATATTCATCGTAACCGTTCACGAGTTTTTAAATTCCGAAATTTAAACCCGTGAACGGTTACAAAATTTTGATTGCGAGTGATTGCGAGGGATTATTGAATGTGGGATACGTTTTTTTCGCCTATAATTATTCAGGCATTTGTGATTGGAGGATTGTCAGCGATTGCTTTTGGATTGATAGGAGTGTTTATAGTTGTTCGCCGAATTGGATATTTAGCCGGCGCTATCGCTCATTGCGCTTTCGGCGGAATCGGAGTCGGGATCGGTTTACAATATCTTGCAACATTAAGCAGCTTTGCCGTTTTTCAAGTATTTGTTCCCGATCCAATGGTTGTTGCAATGATTGTTGCAATAATCTCAGCCTTGATGATAGGCGTAATTCGAATGGTATCAAAAGAACGCGAAGATACTGTAATAGGCGCTATCTGGGCAACCGGAATGGCAATAGGACTTTTCTTAGTTGAAATCGTTCCCAATAACAGAAGTATCTCGAACTATCTTTTTGGAACAATTATTTTCAATACAAAAGAAGACGCTTTAAGCGTCTTGCTAGTAAGCATAATTGTATTTGGAATCGTGTTTCTCTTTTTTAAACGATTCGAGGCAATCTGTTTCGATGAAGAATTTGCAAGATTAAAAGGAGTCAACACGGCGTTTTATTTTCAACTTTTACTAGTCTTAACCGCAATCACTGTGGTAATACTTGTTCGAGTAGTTGGAATTGTTCTCGTAATTGCAATGCTGACTCTACCAGCAGCAACAGCTTGCAGATTTGTAAATAGAATTAGCTCCGCATGTATTCTATCGGTAATTTTTGGATTCATTAGCAATTGTTTCGGACTTTTTATCAGCGTTTGTTTTAATTTGCCGCCGGGTCCAGTAATTGTAATGGTTGCATCGTTGTTTTATTTTGTAACGCTAATTATTACAAAATCGTCAAGATAAAAGTCAAGGCAAGCAAAAAGAGAGTATTCACACGCCCTTTCGATTAAATGTTATTCGATCAAACGTTATTCGATCAAACGTTATCTACAATATTTTTTGGATCGACATCGTTTACCACAACACATTGACCGATCTGAGTCGGCAATACAAATCTTAACTTGCCCGATTCGGTTTTTTTATCATGCCGCATTATCGAAATTATATTGTCCCAATCAATCGTACTCAATAAATTTTGAGGCAACTCCATCGGCAATCCCAACGCTCTGTTAAACTCAATCTGCCTTTCAACAAAATTCTTGTCAACCATTCCAAGTCTTGCCGATAACCTCGCCGCATAAACTAATCCTATCGCAACCGCTTGACCATGAGATAACGTAAACTCGCTAATAACCTCAAACGCATGCGCAAACGTATGTCCATAATTCAAAAATATCCGACTCCCTACGCGCTCGAATTCATCCTCGCCGACAATCCTCGCCTTTATTTCGCAACATCGCTTGACAATATATTTAAGCATGTCCGAATCACGCAAATTCACCTTGTCCGCATTCGACTCTAATTTCTCAAATAATTCAGAATCAAGAGAAACCGCATACTTCGCAACCTCGCCTAGTCCGCAAATATACTCCGCTTGAGGCAACGTACTAATAACAGACGTGTCAACAAGAACTCCAACAGGTTGATAAAAACAACCAACCATGTTTTTTGTCGCCGATAAATCAACCCCAACCTTGCCTCCAACACTACTGTCAACCTGAGCAAGCAACGTCGTCGGTATCTGAATAAAACGTATTCCTCTCGCATAAGTCGCAGCAACAAATCCGCCGATGTCGCCAACAACCCCGCCGCCTACCGCCGCCAATATACTGTTGCGATCTGTCCCGTTCTCCAAAAGTTGATTCCAAATCCTAATTACAACGTCAATGTTTTTACTTTTCTCGCCCGAATCAATCACGCAAAGATGAACGTCAAATCCAGACCGCCGCAACAATTCATAAATATCAGATACATACTTTTCATGCACTTTATCATCAGTCAAAATAACGACGCTAGAATAAGGCTCAAATTGAGTTAGAAATTCCCCAAATTGCAAAATGCGATAAGAATCTATAAAAATATCATACCCGCGACAAGTTAAATCGCTCAAAGAAACATGTACCAACGACGTCATACTACTTCCTTCTTTGTAAAATTATAAATTTCATAATCCCGAATCTAACAAAATTATTCTCCAATAATTTTTATCAAAATACGTTTCGGACGCCGACCATCAAACTCTCCGTAAAAAATTTGTTCCCAAGTCCCGAAATCAAGTTTGCCATCAGTAATCGCAACAACAACCTCGCGCCCCATTATCTGACGCTTATGATGAGCGTCTCCATTGTCTTCGCCCGTGCGATTATGAGCATAACGCGACGGAGAAGGATCAAACGGCGCAAGTTGCTCTAACCATTTTTTATAGTCTTCGTGCAATCCCGATTCATCGTCATTGATAAAAACCGACGACGTTATATGCATCGAATTAATCAACGCCAATCCCTCGCGAATCCCGCTTTTCCGAACCGCCTCCCTAACTTCCGGCGTAATGTTGACAAAATCAACACGCTTGGGAATATTTAACGTCAAAACATCGCGATAAGATTTCATTTCAATCTGTGATTGTAAATTAGTTAGTTAATGGTAACTGTCTATTAAAATTTTGTAATCGTTATTATAAAAGAGAAAAAGTCTTACGCCTTAAAATGACAGCTTTTTTCTTTTGTACGAAATGATTGGTTATCAAATTTCGTAATATTTTAATAGGCAGTTACGGTTAATGTTTGAACTTAATTTTTATGAACGGCTGCGATTCTACTTTTTAGAAGCTCTTTTATTTTTTAATTTTTGTTTTATTGATTTTAATTCCTTATTAAACTCATCAATTGCATCGCATTTTTTAGCGATTTGTATGAGTTCTTGAAGGCTATCAACGTCGATAATAGCATTAAGCGGTTTTCTGAAAGTTTCAGATATTTCGCCAAATTTAACATCCAAAATAGATATTACGGATTCAAGCATAGCTTCAATTTTACCTTTGACTATACCTTTGGTTATACCTTCGGCGATACCTTTAGTTATACCTTTAGTCATACCTTTGGTTATACCTTCGGCGAACCATTTTTCCTTGCCTATTGACATATAGCGTCGTGCTATTGGGGATAATGAATTTTTCATATTTTCTTCTCCATATATTTCTTGTAAATTTTGACTAAGTTGTTCTTTGCCTTTTTGCGTTAAGTAACTAGCACTGTCAACGATATAAAGCGACAGAAGATGTCCAAAGTCTCTACATTCGGGATCGTTTGCTCTTGGTTTTAATTTCTTGAGGAAATTTTTGTCGTTTATGATATTTGTTATTTCTTTGCTCATTATTGCTTGCATCGTTCGCAAAGCAACGTAAAGTTCCGGTGCGTTTGGATCGTCTGGCAAGGCGTTTTTTTCATTTGAAAATAATTCATAAATGAACGCCTTTTGATTGATTATGTATTCCTCGACTCCTTCGACTTTCAAAAATTCATCCCGAAGTTCTGTAGAACCTTTGTAAGGCGTTTTGCCATGATGAAAAATTGCTAAAAATATCGGAGGAAGTTTGAAATCTTTTGTGTATCGTTTCTCTTTTTTTGCGAGAGCGATTTCGTTATTTATAATCGGCTGTTCGTATCGGAAAAGTTGCGACATTGTGTGCGAATGATCGTAACTTTTATGTTCTATTACGATATAAATTTTTACATGCTTATTGGGCGCGTCTTTAAATGGAATTTCATAAACCATGTCGGCGCAAGTTTCTCTGAAATTAAAATTTTCGTTACGATAACGCCGAATTACTATTCTCAAGTTGTCGATATCTAATTGTTCTTGTAGTTTTGGGGGCAGCAAATATCTCATAAATGCGCAAGCTACCCTCTTGATCTGAAAGACCATTTCAAAAAAAATATCGTGATTAACAATTGTCTTTGCGAATTGTTTTGCGATATTTATTTCCCATGTGTAAAATGTTTTCTTATTGCTCATTTTATTTTTTGTAAAGCGCTGATTATTACCGACTCATAATTAAGATAACTTTTGTGAACGCCAAAACCCCGAGAAAATTCAATCGCATAGTATTATATAGTATCGCTTGATCGAATGGGATAGGGGGATGTTTCGTTGGTAATTGCTCGCAAAAAAGTAAGGTAACATATCACTTGAATAATTTATTTGTAATATATCAACGGATTTTTAAATTCTGAATTATGTAATATTATTCGGAAAATTTATTTTGGATTTTGCGTTGTAACAATTTATTAGGGAC
>JAITAZ010000592.1 GCA_031283825.1 Planctomycetaceae bacterium
AAAACTAATTTTATTAGAAACGCGGGCGTCCCGCCTGCATGACAAACGCCTAAATATGCGGTCGAGACGACCGCGATCCTAATAAAAATAAATTTTACATGAGGTTTTTAGAAGTTCCCAGAAATAAAATATGATGATAATATTTCAGCGAAATTTTTTGTAACGATAATTCCTCAAATTATACTTTCCTAATTTTCTGCAATTTTTCGGCGTTTTCTGCGCTAAAATTTTTTATCAAATTTAAACGCAGAAAACGCCGAATATCGCAGAAATAAGTCGTTATTACAAATACTTTAATTCCGAATTCCGCATTCCGAATTCCGAATTTTTTCCCCCCCCCTAAAAAAACCTATGCCTAGATTAAATTATTATCTTATTATTTTTTCGTTTTTGTTTTATCTTTTTTGTTCGAGCGTAACGCTTCGGGATCGTATTTTGATTGATACGTTTCATCGGATAGAGCGTCAATCGCTTTCTCCTCCATCGTCGAGACAGCTTTTTGAAGGCGCGATGAACGGGATGTTTAAGACGCTTGATAAATATTCATACTTCACTCCCGCCGCCGGTAAAAAAGATTATAACGATCTTCTCGATAACAATTACGAAGGAATTGGTCTTATCAGCTCGCCCTCCGACGACAAGAAATCAATCGAGATAATTTATCCTCTTCTTGATTCTCCGGCGTATCAAGCGGGATTGCGTTCGGGCGATAAAGTTCTGGCAGTCAACGGAAAGAATCTAACCGAAAATCAAGTCGAAGAATTTTCGGCTTTGATCAAAAGTTTGCGCGATTCCGAAATCGAAATGACAATTCTCCCGCTTGATAAAACTGAACCGATTAAAATTACAATTCAAACCGCGCCGCTCAATATCGACAGCGTTGAAGGCGATAGTATCGATTCAGACGGCGGCAGAAATTTTATACTCGAAAACGACAATGAAATCGGTTACATTCGGATTACCTCTTTCAGCCGCCGCACCGCCGACGAGTTCGGCGACGCTTTACGTCAACTCTACACAAAACAAGCTCGCGGACTAATTCTCGACTTACGCGGCAATCCGGGCGGATACGTAAATATCTCTGTTGAAATTGCAAAGATGCTGTTGCAATCAGTTGATAATACAAAAATTATCGTATCAACAAAATATAAAGACGGAAGAATCAAAAAGAATTATTACGGCAATGAGAAAAGTCAGATTTGTTCTTTGCCGATTGTTGCGTTAATTGACGGCGAAACGGCAAGCGCGTCGGAGATTCTGGCGGCGGCGTTGCAAGATTATAAACGCGCCGTTATCGTCGGCTCGCGATCTTTCGGCAAAGGAGTCGTACAAGAAATTTACGACTTGCCCGCAAATTCAGGCGCGTTTCAGTTGACCGGCGTTAGCTACTGGAGACCAAGCAACAAAAATATCCACAAATACGAAAACGCTACAGAAAACGACGAATGGGGAGTCGTTCCCGATTTCAAATGCAAACTAGAATTACAAAAATGGCGAACCCGCGCCATCGATTCCATACGAACCAGAAGAGCAAACACAGTCTGCGAAAATCGCGATCTATACTTAAATTCATATATCAAAAATATCGAACAAGAAATCGAAAAGTTAAGAATAGAATTTAACAAATTAAATAAATCAGAAAAAAACGAAAATAATTCGACCGAAAATAATTCTGAAAAAAATAATCCTGACAACTCTGCTAAAAATAATAATACTAAAAACGAGAGCAACGGCGATTCAGCACAAGAAAACAATATTCCGTTTAAGTTGCAGGGCGAGTCGCCATATTTTGATCCGCAGCTTGACAAGGCGATAGAAATTCTCAAAAGATTGATTTCGGGCGAATCTGTTTTAGAGGTTACGGAGTCGAAGGAGTGAGTAGAGGTGCATATTTTTCTTGCTAATCCGCGCGGTTTTTGCGCCGGCGTTAATATGGCGATTCGGACGCTTGAAGCGGCGATAGTTCGTTTTGGTTTGCCGCTTTATGTTTATCACGAAATTGTTCATAATACGTGGATTGTCGAGGATTTCAAGTCGCGGGGCGTGAAGTTTGTGAGTTCAATTGACGAAACGCCGGAAGGTTCGAGATTGATGTTTTCGGCGCACGGAGTCGCGCCGGATATTCGAGTTATTGCAGAGCAGAAAAAAATTGAAACGATTGATGCAACTTGTCCTTTAGTTGCAAAAGTTCATCACGAGGTGTTGCGTTATGCGAAAGAAAATTACACGATTATTTTGATCGGACATAGCGGACATGACGAGGTCATTGGCACGATGAATGAGGCGCCGGATTCGATAATTCTTGTAGAACGCGAGTCGGATATTTACGATCTTGAGTTTGATTCGAGCGAGAAACTTGTCGTATTGACTCAAACGACTCTTTCGGTAACGGAGACTCAATCGATGATAGATGCGTTACGGAGACGATTTCCTCAAGTTGTGAGCGAGTTGAATGCTAATATTTGTTATGCGACGCAGCATCGTCAAGAGGCGATTGCCGCATTAGCGCCGCTTGTTGATATTGTGTTGATTGTTGGCAGTGGAAACAGTTCAAATAGCAAGCGTTTAGCCGAGCGGGGCAAATCGTTGGGAATCAAGTCGATATTGATTGACGGCGCGGACAATATTGATCTGAATTGGTTTAAGGGCGATGAAAAAGTTTTAATCTCAGCCGGAGCGAGTGCGCCGGAATATGTCGTTCAAGACTGTGTGAAATTACTACAAAAGAATTTCAACGCCACTGTGGAGGAACGTCAAACATGTACAGATTCGCTATCATTCCAATCGCCGATTGATTGAAAAAATTTAGGTTCTCTGTGGTTAATAAAAAACCATATTATTTTTTGGGGGGACAAAGGGGACGTTGGGGACATTGGGGACGCTGGGGACACACTAATTTAAAAACCATGATTAACGACTCAACAGTCAACGGCTTTTTAAAAGAGATTTTTTTTTCAATTTTGTCCCCCGAGCCATTAATCCCAGATTTTAAACAAGAATGTCCCCAGTGTCCCCTAAGTCCCCAACGTCC
>JAITAZ010000010.1 GCA_031283825.1 Planctomycetaceae bacterium
GAGTTTTTAGAAGTTCCTAATAGAGACGCAATGCCTTGCGTCTCTATTGTTGGTTTAACGGTAACCGTTCACGAGTTTTTAAATTCCAAATTTTCAAACCGTGAACGCTTACAAAAAAACAATATCGCATACTGACAGACAACTACTGCGTAACATGATTGATAACATAATCCGTCAAGTTCTGGGTAGTTGACAGAATTATAACAATTTATAAACTTGTCCAGATTGAAATACAATTTGTAATAAGACTCCCTCAAAATTCTGTAACCGTTCACGGTTTTAAAATTCGGAATTTAAAAACTCGTGAACGGTTACAAAATTCTATTCAGTAAGTTGGCAACCTTTCAACAACAGATTGCCTACTCGCTGTCGCCTACATGTTCACAACATAATCACAATAGTTACAATCCGCCGGATCACAAAAATAATTACGCTTATATTTTACCAAATTTTGAAGTTTTGTGATTTTTTTTAACTATTCAACCGATAGGTTGATATTCGGCTTTAAAAACTGTTCACAATCGAAATTAACCGAAAAATGACAACTTAAAACTTAAAACGTTTTTTGTCAAACTCAAACTTTAACCCTTAAATTAAAGGAGTACGCTATGTACGCACAAATATTCGAATTAAACAGAATCGGCAAATTGTTTTTGCCGCTACTGACACTTTTGATAATTCCACTACAACTTTTCGCATCAGATAACGGATTAGTCGGAAAATGGTCATTCGACTCGGACTCTGAAACGTTACTGAAAAATTCAGTCAACGAAAAGTTCAACGCAACCGCCTTTCAACCAGTTTCATTTGTCGATGGAGTCCTCAATAAAGGAATCGATCTCAAACAAAACAAAATTGAAATATCAGCCGATTTTATTCCATCAGGAATGGAACAACTCACCGTTTCCGTCTGGGTCGCCCCTCGACAACTCGACGGATTTCAAACCATATTCCGAAAAGAAGACGCAAGCGGTCCCGTTCAAAATCGCTTATTGTTCGCCTTTCAAAATTCCGGTAACTTTCTCACACTCGGAATAAATACCGGAGGAAACTACGCCGAATGCGACGCCCTAATCAATAAATCAGAACTACTCGACAATAATTGGCATCTCATCGCCGGAACATTCGACGGTAAATTTATGAAAGTTTACCTCGACGGAAAAGAAATCGGAAGCCTTGAACGTCAATCGTCGAAAATCAATACCTCCGCCGACTTCCGCCCGCTCAAACATTACTGGAGATACGAATACGGCGGCTGGAATAACGTTGACGCCGTTACCGTCAACGCTCCCGCATATATCGGCTCGTTCAACGGAAATAACGAATTCTTCGACGGAAAATTAGACGACTTCAGATTCTACCAACGAGCCTTAAACCAACAAGAAATCCTCAACGCTTTCGAAAACGGAAAACAACCTCGCTCAAACAAAATGAAAGACGCCGAATCAAAAGCCGCTCAATTATACGTCAAATCAGATTCATACCTGAAAACTTTACTCGCTACAAAATCCCAAATCGATCAAGCCGGAAAATTAGACCCGCTAACTCTTGTCGCCCTACATCGGATTTTGCGCAACGATTATTTGTCGGAAGTCAACGCTACTATTTTAAAATACGAAAGAAGCCCAATCGATCTGATGACTTGGAACACAGACAATTTACTTATCCGCGCTAACGAACTCGAAACCGCATATCTCGAATATCTTCCTCTGACAAACACTCAATGGAAACTCCTTTCCGATAAAGAACAAGAGAATTGGAATCGCGTTAAACAAATTCACGCCGCTTTCGTCAAAGAAAAAGCTAAAACCTCCGACCGCGACGCAAATGTCTTGTTTGAAATTGTTTACGAAATGGAAAAAGAAGTCGTCCGACGTCCGATTTACAACGAAGCTGTCGCGCCTTACGTTGCGCCGGCAACTCCGCCGGTTAAAGATAAAACATCGGAAGAAGCTCAAAAAATTATCGAGGCGGAATGGTTGTTTCAATGCGATAACAAACCTACTGTCGGACGTATTTATCAAGAAATCGATTGGACGCGGAGTATTGCCGCACGAATCGAAAAACAATATCCCGATAAAGTCAACTTTAACGCGGAAAAGAAACAACTCGACGAATTAGAATCCGCCGCCAAATTAAAACCAACCGCCGACAACGACGTCGATTTGTACTTTTCTGTACGAAAAATCAAACGCGAAATAATGCTTAAAAATCCGGCAGTCGATTTCAACTCGATAATCTACGTTGACGGACCTATGCCGCGAGGAGGCGAACCGCATCACGAAACAAGACATCGGCTAGGTTACATGGCAATTCCAGGCGCAAGATTGATGAAATTACAAGGGCTAAATCCCGACGGTCGCCAGACAAAACTAATGCCAAACGAACCGCTGCACGGCTCGTTCTGGAGACCCGATTTGTCATACGACGCGAAAAAAATTCTCGTCAGCTTCAAACCGCATAACGAGAAAAATTTTCACATTTACGAAATCAATCTCGACGGCTCCGGCGAAAAACAACTAACCGGCGGAATATTCGACGACCTCGATCCAATTTATCTGCCCGACGGTAAAAACATAATGTTCCTAACGACACGCGGACACATTTACGTCCGCTGTATGCCGCCGACAAATGCTTACGTACTCGCGCGAATGCCGCTCGACACAAAACTCGGCGATAAGAATTTGTACATTATCTCCCGAAACGGCGAACCTGAATACACTCCGTCTGTAATGAACGACGGCAGAGTAATTTACACGCGATGGGAATACACCGATAAACCGCTGTGGAGAGCGCAAAGTCTGTGGACAATGAACGCCGACGGAACTCAAGTTCAAACGTTTTGGGGCAATCAATCGGTTTGGCCCGATTTGTTAAAAGACGCGCGTCAAATTCCCGGCAGCGAGCGAGTCATGTTTACAGGAAGCGCGCATCACGAATGGTTCGCAGGAAGTATCGGAATTATCGACCCGTCAAAAGGATTTAATTTTCCCGACGGATTGACAAAAGTTACGCAAGAATTGGAGTGGCCCGAGAGTCATAATGGTCCGGTTGATCCCAAAGAAACCGACGATTATCATACGTCTGGGGGATATTCTAATTATTACTCTCCGTATCCGTTAAGCGAAAAGGATTTTATTGTTTCGGCGCAACGTAATCTTCGCGCGAATAAATTTGTGCTTTTGTTAATGGACGTACACGGCAATCGCGAGTTATTATTCGAGGGCGATAATCATGTTTTCGACGCGCAGCCGATTCGAACTCGCCCGATTCCGCCGGTTTCAGCAGACAGAGTCAATTGGACGACTTGGGAAAATAGAGACAAACCTGAAACGGGCATAATTTACAGCAACAACGTTTACGAAAACGCGCCCGAAAAATTACGCGGTAAAGCTAAATTTCTTCGGATTTGGTCGATTGAACATAAGACTTACACTTATTGGGGTAAACGTAACTATGTTTCGTCGGGACCTGAAATTTCGGCGAGTCAATCGGAAGGAATCAAGAAGATAATTGGAACAGTTCCGATAGAAGCCGATGGCAGCGTGAGTTTCGTTGCACCAACGGGAATCGCGTTACATTTCCAGTTGTTGGACGAGAATCAGCTTGCGCTTCAAACGATGAAAAGTTTTACGGGAGTTTTGCCAGGAGAAGTGAGAGGTTGTCTTGGTTGTCATGAGTCTCATATTCGGACGCCGGTTACGATGCAGACAGGAAAAGCGTTGAAAAAAGCGCCGTCGAAGATCAAGCCGGTCGAGTGGGAGGATATTTCGGTGAGTTATGAGCGTTATGTTCAACCGGCGTTGGACAAGTATTGTGGGAAGTGTCATCAAGACTCAAGCAGTGATGCGTATAAAAAATTCAATGCGACGTTGCGACCGGGTTTTCTTGGTTTTAAAGAACCGTACATGACATTGATGGGCAATCCGACGTGGTCGCGACCTTACAATTTACCCAACGGAGCTGGAGGATTAGGATGGGCGGACACGATTATTGTCGAGGGATATACGACGCTTGATCCGAAAGCTTATGCAACATTTCCTCCGATGGAGAGATTATCTTATGTGAGTCGTTTGGTAAATAGAATGAGAAGCGGCGAACATAATGGAGTAAAAGTTACGGGTGAAGATTTACTACGAGTGATTTTGTGGGTTGATGCAATGGGACCATATTATGGAACAGAAGAGTTGCGGTGCATGGAGGACCCAATATTTCAGGGTAAAGATTGGATTTCTCAACCTCCGCGAATTAAGACAGCTCCGATTGTTCAGCGTCCTGGACCTTTTGATCCATTCCAAACCGACTCTGCCTACGACGTCCCTGACCCCTCAAAATTCAATGCCTTACCTTATGGCGTTAGCAGATGATTGGGTAATATTTTATTGGAAAATTTGTAAACATTCAGTTGTTGTTTTTTAAGGGACATTAGGTACGTAGTTGTTTGAAATCGGAGATTAACGACTCAAAAGAATCGCTTTTGAGTCGTTTCAAAAAGATTTTCAACCAAAACGTCCCCTTTGTCCCAAATGTATCTACACATTTTTTTGTTTTTATTTTTATTGTAACCGTTCACGCACAAGAGAAAAATTTCCTAAGCCCTGAAAGGATGTAGGATTTTTCTCTTGCGCGTGAACGCTTACGATAATTTTTTGGGGGGACTTAGGGGACATTGGGGACGCTGGAGACTTTGGGGACGTTCTTGTTTGAAATCTGGGATTAATGGCTCAGTGGGGACAAAATTTAAATAAAAAATTTCTCTTTTTTAAAAGCTGTTGTTTTCTGTTGAGTTGTTAATCACGGTTTCTAAATTAGAGTGTCCCCAATGTCCCCAGCGTCCCCTTTGTCCCCAATGTCCCCCCAGAATGCTAGCCCACCGCGTTGCGGTGAGTTAAAACTCCGTTGCCCTTTCAGGGCGTAGGATTTTTCTCTTTTGCGTGAACGGTTACAAATTTTTAATCTGGTCATTATTTTCTACCCAAAAAACCAATCATTTGGTTACCGTTCAAAGTATAACTTAACGTTTCTAATGTTTGTTTTTTGTTATTTCATAATTTCGTCTAATCTTTTATTTATTTCGGTTGTGATTTGGTTTGCACATGATTCATATTTGTTTAAGTCGCTGCCGATTGGGTCGGAGACGTCGCCGCCGTCGGCTCTTAGAACATATAGTCTCGTGTCCGCATTAGGACACATCGATAAAATCAATTCTCGATGAGATCTTGTCATTGCAAAAATATAATCTGCAAATTGTACCAATGTCTCATTCAACTGACGAGATTCATGATTCGATAAATCAATCCCTCGTCTTCTTAAAACTTCTACAGCATTCGACGCAGCGCCGCCATTTGACATTACCGAAATTCCCGCCGACATCACAACAAATCCGTACTCTTCCAAGTCGTCCGCTGAACAATTAAGTCTCTTCGCAATTTCACACTCGCAGATCTTCTCCGCCATCGGACTACGACACGTATTGCCCGTACACACGAAAAGAATCATCTTTGCCGATAACCTTTTCAATGTCTCCCCGCTCACCTGACCTGCGCGTATAATCGAAAACTTATTGCCGACAACTTTCAACAACGTTGACGGTTTCTCATTATCAATAACGCCGTCGTCAACCGCCAAACTTATTTTTGCGCCAAGCCGCTCAATTGCCTCGTCAACAGAAACAACTGGTCGTTCACCTCGTAAATTCGCGCTTGTCAAAATTATCGGCTCGCCTAACTTTTCCAAAACCGCCAAAGTAAAAATATGAGCTGGAACTCGAAAACAAACACTCCCGTCGCTCGACGCCGCCGCCTGAACAGATAACGGCAAAAATCGAAACTCGCTCTCCGACAATGATACGTCCAAAATAAGACTAACCGGACCAGGTAAACAACGCCGCGCTATACGTTTGGCTAAATCGCTAATGTCAGACGCATAATCGCTAATCGCAACAGCACTGGATAACGCTAAAGAAAAAGGATGCTCCAACCCGCGATCCTTTATACTCTGAAGCCTTTCAACCGCCGACGAATCAGACGCCCGTACCGCAAGACCATAAACCGTCTCGGTCGGAAGTAATACCACTCCGCCTAAACACAACATGTCCACTACCTTCGATACCGCCGCATCAAAGTCTATTTGATCGCTCAATTCAATTCTTGAAAAAGTCATCTAACGGAAATTTATAAAACTCAATTTTTAGTAACAATATTTCATGCAGTCATAATTTT
>JAITAZ010000027.1 GCA_031283825.1 Planctomycetaceae bacterium
AATTTTAAAAGGAAAGATGTCGCTCTTGAGTCTTTTCAATCAGAGTTAAACTAAAACGTCCATTCTGTTCATAAAGTTCTTAAAGTCTTTCTTATCATTTAAAATGTTTTTTTAAAAAACTGCATTGTTACGTTTATCTTTTATTATTTGAAAAAAATTTTATTTGCTACCGTCAAATTATTGTAACCTTTCACGGTTTTCAACACGGATAATGGGGAATTTTAAACGCGGATAGAACGGATTTTTTAGTGAATACGGATAATCGCGGAAAATGCAAATGGCGATTTTAATATTCATAAAATTATTTAATTTAGGTTTATTTAGTTATAGTTGATTTGTCTAGTCAATTATTTAGTTATTTAGTATTTAATAATTTCTTGCATTCCTCTTTTATCCCCTTAAAATTATTGACTTCTATCACACAAAATCATCATTTGTTTTCTCCGCGATTATTCGTATTCACCAAAATTCACCAAAATTCACCAAAAAAATCAGATATTATCCGCGTTTAAAATTCCCCCACTATCCGTGTTTAAAATCTGTGAACTGTTACAAATTATTTTTCTGTTTTTGTGATTATTGTATCCATTAACTTGGCGAGAACGGGATTATTTGGCAATCTTTTATCGGCGTAGGTGAAAACTTCTTTAGCGGCGTCGATACGTCCTCTTACAGCGAGATCGTGAATCCAATTGAAATAAACGTGTAATTGATTAGTTTTAAAATTTGCGTAATTTGTGTCGATATACCAACCCTGATCGAGAAGAATAGCCGCGAGGTCGTATCTTTTGATTCCGTTTGTCGAGTTTCCTGACGACAGTTCGAGTGCCCAGTTATTTACGGTTTTCATAAGATTAACCCATGCGGAATCGTTTTCGGGGTCTAGTTGTAGTGCTTTTAAATTTGCTACGGCGGCTTCGGCGTATTTTTTTTCGTTGAATAGATCGACTCCGTGATTGTAATAGATTGTTGCGATTAATTGTACTGGCGTAATTTCTCTCAAGTTTTTTGATAATTCCATTAGTTTTTCGGATTCAGACATTGTGTTTTTGTTATTCATATTATTTCCTGCTGCCGGATTTGGAGTAGCAGATTCCGGTTTGGCGACATACTGCATAGTTGCGGCGGCGATTGCTTCTCTATTTTCTAATTTGAACCAATCGGGACATGTTGTTTCGATATCCATTTCTTTATTTCCAAAGCGGACGCGGCTCAAGGCGTGTCCGGGCATTTCGAGTGCAATTACATTCAAGCCTGCTTTTTCGCCGACTACATTGAATAACACTGTAGCGCTGACACAATTGAATTTTCCCGTTTCAAAAACACGGCTAAGATTTGTACAATTTATATCGTATGGACGAGTCATTATTTCGCGGTGTAGAGATTCAAACAGATCGCGGGTTAAGATTTCGGAAGGTTCGCGGTTATTATTTTGTTGATTTTTTGCTTTGACTTTTTGTAGAATTGAGTCTAGTTTTGATTCATAGATTTTGATTTTTGCGGGGTCTCTTTCGCCTTCAGCGATCATAGCGGCGCGGAACAGGTTGAAGTTATCCCATTTGCCGTCTTGTGCGTCTTGGAAAAGTGCTTTTTCTGCGGGGTCAACGTTTCGGATTAGCATATTGTATGCGGGCGGAATTTTGGAAGGTTCAGGTTTAGTTGAACGACGAGGATTTAAACGCACGAGATAAGCGTCGTCGGGAATTGTAAAATTTAACGATTCAGAAACAGGACCAACGAATCGCAAAACGTCTTGGCGAAGAATATCTTCGTTTTTCTGTTGACTATTCTGATTTTCAGCCGCATTTGCAAAAGACACAAATGCCGACAGAAAAATTATGAACAAAAACAAAAACGGCAATATTCGACTCGCGCGATTAGTTCCGATAAGAAATCGTAAAAGTCTGCTTTCTGGCTGATAAGCAGAAGCAGACAATTCTAACCGAAAGTTCAAGTGCGAGCGGTTTATACAATTCGTACTATGAATTTCGGCAGTGTAAAAGCGTAAAAACCGGCTTTCTGATAGGTAATCTGGCGGCTTGAACCGAAAATTCAAGTGTGAATTGTTTAAAAAGTCCCGTTGATAATTTCTGATATAATTCTGATTACGACTCTGCCGTTGGATATGATCTTGATCTTTATTTTGATCTTGATCTTGATCTTGATTTATGTGTTTAATTTTGAAATTATGTCTCATTATTTTTTTTCTCCGGTAGTGTTAAATACGAGCTTTGAGTAAAGTTATTGTTGATAATTATTCAGCGAAAAATTTTGTGAAATTGTTTTTAAAAGATATTTTTTTGAAATGTAATTTTCTTGTTTGTTATGGGTGGTTTATTTAATGAATTTTTGTTTATTTTGTGTCATTAGGATCGAGAGTCTTGTTGTTAATTATATCAAGCGGTTGTTATGAAAAAAAATTGGTCGTTTACGAAAAAAATTGATATTCTCGATAAAAATCTGATTATTAGTACGATTGAGATTTATTCAAGTTTGTGATCGATTTTACAAACGTACAATTATTACAGCACTATAAGCCAAAATTACCGATTTGAAAACCACAACTAAAATATTTTTTCAATAAAGATGACAATTTCTCCACATTTACGCGGATTATAACGATTATACCTGCTTACAAGAGCTATTTTATTGTGTAGTAAAAAGCTAATTGACAATTTCTAAAAATTGGTTTCTAGCGGTTGCCAGAAATATTACTATAGCTTTGATAAAACAGCTGAGGATAATTTTTTCGCGAGCAAAAAAGACATAGAGAACAAAATAAACAATGGAGACATTCCGTCTTTTTACTGAGAAAAATTTTTAAGATTAACAAAGCGAATGGAATCATGCGTTGTTATGTTACTGGACTCGTTATTAGTCCTAGCGGAGGCAAATCAGCAAATCGAGGAATCAGATTTCGACGCATAAAGATCAATCTTGACAAGTTTAGTAAATTAGTAAAAATTTCAGAAAATAAAAAAATTCCTTTCTCTAAAAAAAATATTTGTAATATATCAGTAGAAAATTTATGTTAGCCCCGCAGGGGCGAGATGTGCATAACTGGCGGTGTAGCGCAGCGTAACCGCCGGTAAACGCCCCACAAGCTGAAAGTCCCGCAGGGACGACACTATGAATTATTATGAATTATTGTAACAATAAATCAATTTCATAGTGTCGCCATATACGGGGCTTGACTCGCGTGCGATTCCAAACCGTAGGTTACGCTTCGCTACACCTACGGTTATGCACTTGTAGTCCCTGCGGGACTAATAAAAAATTATTCCACTGATATATTACAATATTTATATTTAATCAAAAAAACGGAGATAAAATTTGACTCAATAAATTGGCGACATTGTGTTCCTAACGGGATGCGAGTTTAATAAAATTTGAATTATTAGAGATTCCATAATATCTGTACAAAAATTCAACTGAATGATTATGAATATAATTTTTATGAATACGTATAAAATCATCATTTGTATATTCCGCGATTATCAGTGTTTAAAAAATTCCAAATTCCGAATGAACAGTTGCATAAAAATAATTTTGGTCGAGGCGATGTATGATTTATCGTGTTGATTTTCAATCGGTTGGTCGAGTTGTTGAGGCGTTATCTGGTACGCGGCTTGATGTTGTTGCGAGAGACGCCGGTATTTCTATTCGGCGTGATTGTGGCGGAAACGGGAATTGCGGAAAGTGTCGAGTTGTTATTGCCGGTCAGATTGTGCTTGCATGTCAGACAAGCGTTGATCACGATTTGATTGTTACGATTCCAGACGAGTCAAAAAAACGCGAGTCAATTGTAATTCAGACACATGACTTTATTGGCAACGTTCCTGTTGCGTATGGCAGAGATTCAGACGATTTTGGAGTTGCTATTGATATTGGAACGACGACAATTGTTGCCGAGCTTCATGCAATTAACGCGAAGTCTGATAATTTTGAACAGTCGAGTAAAGCGGCTTTTCCGATAGTTGTTTCGTGTGCTAATCCTCAGCGCAATTATGGCGACGATATAATATCGCGGATTCAGCGGATAATTGAGGAGTCTTCTTTTCTGGCGATATTTCAGACGTTGGTTGTGCGTGCGATTAACGAGTTGATTGAGTTGCTTGTGGAGATGGCGGGAATTAACGTAACGAATATTACGCGGATTACGGTTGCGGGCAATACGGCGATGGAGCAAATTTTTCTTGGGATTGATCCGTCGTCGTTGGGGTATTTTCCGTTTAGGTCGATTTGTTCGGAATTTCCTGAATGTTTAGGTCATGAAGTCGGTGTGAATATTTCGGATTCTGGCAAGATTGAGACGTTGCCGATTTTTGGTAATTTTGTCGGCGGCGATTTGGTTGCGGGAGCTTTAGCAACAGGGATGTGGTCGGATGAGCGGACGACTTTTTTGATTGATATTGGTACAAACGGCGAGTTGGTTTTGTGTCATGGCGGCGAGTTTTACACGGCGGCGACGGCGGCGGGACCGGCGTTTGAGGGCGGCAGGATAGAGTGCGGGATGTTAGCGGCGGAAGGCGCGATTGATCATGTAACGTTGGACGAATCGGGCGTAAGGGTTTCGACTATTTCGGATGTTCCTGCGATTGGAATTTGCGGAAGCGGGTTGATGGACGTTGTCGCTGAAATGTTGAACAACGATTTAATTTTGTCAACTGGAAAATTTAATGTAACGATAAAATCTCCGTTTTTGAATCGATGGCGAATCGTTGAGGGGCGTCCGGTTTTTGTGCTTGTTTCTGAAGAGGATTCGGGGCGAGCAAACGAGGCGATTGTGGTAACTCAAAAGGATATTCGGCAGGTTCAACTTGCGGTTGGCGCGATTCGGGCGGGGATTAAATTATTGTTACGATATATCAATTTGAACGTCAACGACATTTCGGTTTTTTATGTTGCGGGCGGATTCGGCAGTTTTATAAGGTTAGAATCGGCGAGGCGGATAGGTCTTATTCCGATGGAGTTGGATGTTGAAAGAATAAAAATTTGCGGTAACACGTCGCTTGCCGGCGCGAGGATGACGTTATTTGACAGTAGAGTTGCAGAAATTACGAAATCAATTTGTAGTCGAGCGCATCCGATTGATCTAGCTTCGTTTTCAGATTTTGCCGACATATTTGCCGAACAAATGATTTTTAATTAAAGGATAATTTTTTTATTAAAACCAAGATGACGAATTTTTTACCTACGGCTTCTTTGGAGAGTATTTTGTATCGTTCGGAGTTGTTGCGAGCGATTCGGGAATTTTTTGTTTCTCGAAAATTTATTGAGGTTCAGACTCCTGTATTATCTGCTGACACGGTGGTTGATCGTTATGTTGAGCCGATATGTGTTAGCGATAATTCTTTACCTATGACTTATCGTGGAGACCGTAATTATTATTTGCAGACTTCGCCGGAATTTGCGATGAAACGATTGCTTGTGGCGGGGATGAAGTCGATTTATCAGATTTGTCCGGCGTTTCGTCGCGGCGACAGGGGGAGGTTGCACAATATTGAGTTTACGATGTTGGAGTGGTATCGTGTGGGCGACAATTATAAGGACGGCATGAATTTTCTTGTTGAATTGATTCGAGCGATTTTTGACAATCCGGTATTGAATTGTGTCAACAAAAAATTCCCGTTGATTTCATTTTGTCGATTTGACGATCTTTTTTGTCAACATGTTGGTCGAAGTTTTCGGGGGTTATCGGTTGGAGAATTTCGTGAGATAGCGGAATTACGCGGGGTGAAATATCCTGAATCGTATTGTGTTGATGGTTGTGAGTCTGACTGGGTTGATTTATTTTTTTCGGAGTTGGTACAGCCGAAGTTGGAGGGAGTGGTTGTTTATGATTATCCGGTGATGCAATCCCAATTAGCGAGTTGTGGCGTTGATGACGAGGGCAATAAAGTAAGCGAGCGGTTTGAGCTTTTTCTTGGCGGGGTAGAGATTGCGAATGGTTATTATGAGTTGACGGATGTAAAAGAGGTTCGCAAACGTTTTGAGCAGATTGCAGAGACACGGTCGAAAGGTGGAGAAATAAAGTTACCGGTTGAGAGTAGATTATTATGGGCGATGGAATCCGAATCCGGATTACCGCTGTCAAGTGGCGCTGCGTTAGGAGTTGACAGATTGCAATTATATCTGTTAAGTGCAAAATCAATCGACGAGGTAATTGCATTCCCGATAGAATACTGTTGATGTAGTCAT
>JAITAZ010000048.1 GCA_031283825.1 Planctomycetaceae bacterium
ACGCAATGCCTTGCGTCTCATTGTTCGATCAAAAGATCACCGATAGAGACGCAAGGCATTGCGTCTCTACATTGGGTTTAGCAATTCAAATCCGAAATTTAAAAACCCGTGAACGGTTACAATAAATTTTACATGAGGTTTTTAGAAGTTCCCTATTATTACAAAATTAACGAGGTATATTTTGTCGTCATTTCTTAAACTTGAGTCGAAGCGTTTTTTGGTGTTTGGAATTGCTAATAAGAAAAGTGTCGCGTATCAGATCGCGTCGATGCTTCTGAACGAAAACGCAGAGGTTGATCTCGTTGTACAGAATGAATCAATTGCAGATAAAGTACGTTTACTTTTTCCTAATCAATCGATTTTTATTTGCAATGTCGAAAACGAAAATTCAATAATATCGCTTGTTGATTCATTGCAAAAACATCTTGAGACATTAAGGACAAATAAATCAGATAACTCAAATAAATCGGAATTGGACGAATCCGGCGGTTGTCAACTTTATTCTGGTCTTGTTCATTCAATAGCGTTTGCAGATTATAGCGGCGGAATGAAACCATTTTACGCAACTCCCAAACAAGCGTTTCTACAAGCAATGGATATATCTTGTTTTTCTCTTGTTGCGATTTCAGGACATCTTCGAGATTTGCTTGCAAAAGACGCTTCCGTAGTAACGATTTCAATTTCGACAACTAGAATGGCAAGCGAAAATTACGGTTTTATGGCGCCAATTAAAGCGGCTTTGGATTCTTCGTTGGCGTTTTTGACAAAATCGTTTAGCGAATTTTCAGAGATTAGATTCAACGCCGTTGCGCCAGGATTACTTAAAACGTCGGCGTCTGCGGGTATCCCGGGTTACGCCGATTCGTACATCTACGCCGAACAAGCAATTCCGCGAAAAAAAGCTATCTCAACAGAAGAAGCCGCCGCAACCGCTATTTTTCTATTAAGTCCAAGATCAAGCGGAATAAACGCACAAAAAATAATCGTTGACGCAGGTATGGAAATAAATTATTTCGACAAAAATATAATAAAAAAAGTCAACCAATAATTAAACGATAATTTTTTTGTAACCGTTCACGAAAATTTTTATCGAAAAATTAAAACGTGAATATCTAAAATTAACAATTGTAGAGACGCAATGCCTTGCGTCTCTATTGTGGGAACTTCTAAAAACTCGTTTTTTTATTAACCACAGAGAACACAGAGTTCACAGAGAGAATATTTTTTTAAAATTAAATTAAATTTTGATTTAAATCCAAATTGTTACTTTAATAAATTTAAATTATGTTTTGATTCAAATTAAAATTTTCTCTGTGTTCCTGTGTCCTCTGTGGTTTAAAATTAATTTTTAGAGATTCCCTTAAGGGATAAAGGGGACATCGTTGTTTGAAATCGGAGATTAACGACTCAAAAGAAATCGCTTTTGAGTCGTTTCAAATAGATTTTAAACCAACAACCAAAACGTCCCTTCTGTCCCTTAAAAAAATACTGCGACTGAATGTTATTAAAATTCATTACGCAACAAGTTTTGACATCGCCTCAACAAGAGATTTAACAGCTTCAATGCTCTTTTTGAATGCTGCTTCTTCTTCCGCATTGAGAGGAACTTCGATAATTTTCTCTACTCCGTTCTTGCCCAATACAACAGGAACGCCAACACAGAATCCTCCGACATTGTACTCTTTTTCACAAAGGACAGCACACGGAATTAAACGTCTCTTGTCTTTTACGATAGCCTCTACCATTTGTGCTGTAGCTGCCGCCGGTGCATAATACGCGCTGCCAGTTTTCAACAACTTGACAATCTCCGCGCCGCCATCGCGGGTACGCTGGACAATTTCCGCAAGTCGATCCGGTTTAATCAGATTCGTTACAGGAATTCCTCCAACTGTTGCACAACTCAACAATGGAACCATTGTATCGCCATGTCCGCCTAGAAGCATTGCTTGAACGTCTTCTACGCTCACATCTAGTTCCGCTGCAATAAACGACCTATACCTAGCCGTGTCCAAAACGCCCGCTTGACCAATAACACGCCGACGGTCAAATCCTGAAACCGACAACGCCCGTTGCACCATTGCATCAAGCGGATTACTCACGACAATAATTATCGCGTTTGGACTCTTCTTGACAATTTCGGCAGTAACAGAACCAACTATTTTCGCATTGGTCGCCAGCAAATCATCACGACTCATTCCGGGCTTTCGCGGAATACCTGCTGTAATAACGACAACGTCGCTGTCAGCGGTATCTGCATAATCAGTCGTTCCAGCAATGCGGGAATCAAATCCAATTATTGGAGAAGCCTCAAATAAATCGAGTGCTTTTCCTTTTGGCATATTTTCCGTTTGCGGAATATCAAGTAACACAATATCGCCAAGTTCGGCAGCGGCTACCCAATGGGCAGTCGTCGCGCCAACATTACCGGCGCCAACAATACTAATTTTCGATCTTTTCATCTTTTAAAGTTAAAGGGGTTGTAAAGAAATGGTAAACGGGAAACACTATTACAATAATTGTCCGATTTTTTCAATTTTTGACAAGGCGGGGAGAAAAGAATCTACACAACATGTTTCTCTTTGTCCCTTAAATAAGATGTAACCGTTCACGGGTTTTTCAATTCGGATTTGAATT
>JAITAZ010000049.1 GCA_031283825.1 Planctomycetaceae bacterium
ACGATTACTTCGGTAACAACAATTGAGAATCTTGCATTACTTGACGAAGCTGATTACTTCAGATTTGAATTAACAACAAAAGGCGATAAAGATAGTTATGTTCGTATTGGACTTGACTACTCGCTTGGTGATCTCGATCTTCAATTATTCAACTCGTCCAAAAAATCGGTCAAAAGTGTTTCGACTGTGGGGAACGCTGAAAAAATCAATCTTAACGGATTAGCCGCCGGAATTTATTACATCAGAGTCTATGGTTACAAACAGGCGACCAATCCGTCCTACACTTTAACGATCAATCCGCCGAGCGCGTCGATAACGTCATCACCGGTTACATTATCGGGTTCGCCGAATTCGACAAGTACAGCGCCGACGTTGACGGGCGATTATCAGATTTACGCTAACAATTCAGCGGTAACTTCAGATAATTCGTCGCAACAAAACGGTGATTACGCTTACAGTAATTTGAGTAATCAATTTTTCTCAACGCCGCCGTCGGAGATTTTAGCAATTGCGCCGGTAATAGAGATTATTGGATACAACGTCAACGATGAAGGCAAAATAAGTTTGCAATGGACAGTAAAGAATAACGACGACGAAACGCCGACTTTAATGACGTCAGAA
Organism: Planctomycetaceae bacterium; assembly: GCA_031283825.1. GTDB lineage: Bacteria > Planctomycetota > Planctomycetia > Pirellulales > Thermoguttaceae > WRKP01. The sequence goes on from JAITAZ010000049.1 coordinate 622, forward strand.
ATTGTTGCCGCCGACGCAAATGATTTTCAAATTAGCGCAACATACAATTATTTCAGTAACGGAAAAACAATGACCGGAGTCGTAAAGTCAAACGTTTATTCGTTACAAAATATCGGATTGTTGCAAAAAATATAAGTAACCGTTCACGGGTTTTTAAATTCGGATTTGAATTACTAAACCCAATGTAGAGACGCAATGCTTTGCGTCTCTATCGGTGATCTTTTGATCGAACAATGAGACGCAAGGCATTGCGTCTCTACAATTGCTAATTTGTAAATATTCACGTTTTAATTTTTCGATAAAAAAATAAAAAAATTCGTGAACTGTTACTTTTATTTTTTGTCGTAATTATTCGTAACAATTAATCCGTAGTTTTTTATTCTTGAGTTTTTTCAAACAGGTTTTAAACAAAACTGTCTCCTTTCTTCTACTACAACTACTACTACAACTAATACAACTACTACAACTCATTACAACTAATTATTTGCCTAAAATATGAAGGCTTCCGACGTGAGCGTATCTTCTTGAGCGGGTGAATGTGAGCGGCGTTGTGATTCCTTCTCCAGTTGGGCCTGCGATTGAAAACGAGGAGAAACCGGCTGCGCCTCCGGCGTTTCCTGCTGTGCTTGGACCGTTTGTAACGAAAATAGTCGTGTCGAGTTCTTTTGCCATTCGCGTGATTGTATCGACATTATTTGAGTGGATAACTGCGGTGTGTCTAAAGCCGTGTTCGTATTTTTTGGCGAGTCTTATTCCTTCGTTGACATCATGTACTCTGACGAATGGGATGAAAGGCATCATTTGTTCGACTGGCACGAAAGGATTGAGTTCGTCTGTTTCGCCGAACAGCAACTCAACGCTGTCAGGGATATTTTTTCCAATTCCAGCCGCTAGGACTTTTGCGTTTTTGCCTAGAAAATCGCGGCTTGGTGCGTCGTGTTTTGCCGAGCCTTCTCCGACTTGTACAATTGCTTTATCGGTGAATGCGTCAACTTCGGCGGAATTTAATCGAACAGCACCGGCGTTTTCCATTGCTTTCATCATTGAATCGAAAACAGAATCTACGACGAACACTTCTTTTTCTGCTAGACATAAAAGATTGTTGTCGTAAGCTCCGGCTTTGATAATGTCTTTTGCGGCGCGTTCAAGGTTTGCGGTTTCATCGACGACCACCGGCGGGTTTCCGGGACCGGCGACAATTGCGCGTTTCGATTGAGACATTGCGGCTTTAGCGACTCCGGGTCCGCCGGTAACGATAATTAACGAAATTTCAGGATGACGAAAAATTATATCGGCGGTTTGCATTGTTGGTTCGACGACAACGTTGATCAAATTATCGATTCCGTAGGCGTTGAGAATTGCGGCGTTGAAACGTCGGACTCCTTCGGCGGCGACTCGTTTACCGCTTGGGTGAGGATTGAAAACGACAGTATTTCCGGACGCGATCATATTTATTGCGTTGTTTGCGATTGTCGGCAGAGAGTGAGTTACGGGAGAGACTGCGCCGATAACTCCGAAGGGCGAGTATTCGATTAGAGTCAAGCCGTGATCTCCGCTGTAGATTTCGCTTTTAAGAAAATCGACTCCGGGAGCGTTTTTTCCTAGTCCGATGAGTTTATCGATTTTGTGTTCGAGGCGACCGATTTTTGTTTCGTTCATTTCGAGTGTGCCGAGTTCGGGTGCTTGTTCGATAACGATTCGTCTGATGATTTCGATAATTCCGCCTCTTTCGGCGATAGTTTTTCGTTGAAGTTCTTCGAATGCGGCGTGGGCGGCGGCGATTGCGTCGTTGGGGTCTGCAAACAAACCGTTGTATCCGCGAAAGTTGCGGGAGATGCCGGAGAATGCAAAATGAGGTTGACCGCTTGGGCAACCGATTGCGGGTTTAACTTGTTGGCTTATCCGGTTGATTACTTCTTCGACAATATTTCGAATAACTGGTTCGCTCAATCCTTGCACTATATATATCTCCTGATTTTTTGATATTAAACGATACGATAATTTTTTTAGTTAGTTGTTTCTTTCAAATAACGCAACAACGTCTTCCTTCTTACTAATACAACTACTACAACTAATACAACTACTAAAACTACTAAAAACTAGAAAGTGATTTTTCTTTTATCGATATTTATTGAGTCTAGTATTCCGATGATTGTTGCGTCAACGGGCAAAGGTTTTGTTTCTGGTGTTTGTCGAGCGCTTGAACCTTGAACGACGAGAACGAATTCGTTTTCTCCAGCGCCGACAGTATCGACGGCGACTAAAGTTCGACCGGTTGTATTTATTTCGGTACGTTCGTTATTGAGTCGATAAGGTTCGACGACGAGTAATTTTTTTCCCACCATCGAATCGACTTTTTGAGTTGAGACGATTGACCCGACAATTTTTGCAATGAACACGATTACTTTGGTAATTTACACAAAATTTAACGCCTAAAAAACCCCGATAGCAAAACGCTAACGCGCAATTTATCGGACAATAAAGAAAAAAATATTAGTTAAAACCGCAATGTTCCCAAATAACAAATATCAAGACATCTACGCAAAACTAAAATTTATGGAATATTTCAAGAATTTTTTTAATTTGTAACCGTTCACGTTCACAAGAAAAAAATCCTACGCCCTTTCCGGGCTTAGGAAATTTTTCTCTTGTGCGTGAACGGTTACTTAATTTAAATTATGTTTTGATTCAAATTAAAATTTTCTCTGTGGTTTAAAATAATTTTTAGAGATTCACTAAATAATCTATTTTTTATTTGCAAATCGCCAGATTGTATTTTTCGTGTAATCTGTGTTTAAAAAATTTCCCTAATCGCGATTTAACCATTTTCAAAAAAAAATTAAAAAATTTTTTAATTACATAACTTTTACGAGGGGAAAATCATAAAACAAAATCTTTGATAAAAAAACTGGGAAAATTGGAATATTCTACTTGTCCCCGCTTGACGGATTTTTAGAATCGGTTTTAATATTCGCAATGTTTGCATTCAAAAACTTCTTTGCGGGATGCTCATTGTTTTGCTGATCAATAACCCTACCCAGTTGGTCAATGATTTGAGTTTTTCTCCGCGAGTGTGAATTTGATTTTGTTAGATTTTTGTTTAACGACAAAGATTGACAATTTGCGTTTTAACTTTTTAGTCAAACGCCGAAACAAACATCTAAAAACAACGACTGCCCGGAGCAAGCGGATCGTTAATTTCAAAAAAACCTTTTTTAGAAAGAAAGGAAATTTCAGATGAGATTTTGTCTAAAATCAGACAAAAATTCAACATATTTCAATTTGTTGAAAACCGCCCAAGTGTCCATGTTAAGATGGGGGGGGGGGGTGAACTAGGGAATGCCAAAATTCGCCTTAAAATCCTCGCGTTTACTTTAGTCGAGTTGCTGGTTGTAATTGCAATAATAGGAATATTGATTGCATTACTACTACCAGCAGTCCAAGCCGCTCGAGAAGCCGCAAGAAGAATGTCATGTTCAAGCAATCTCCGACAATTCGGAATCGCCTTGCACAACTACCATTC
>JAITAZ010000104.1 GCA_031283825.1 Planctomycetaceae bacterium
GTGCATAACCGGCGGTGTAGCGCAGCGTAACCGCCGGTAAACGCCCCACAAACCGAAAGTCCCGCAGGGACGACACTATGAATTATTATGAATTATTGTAACAATAAATCAATTTCATAGTGTCGCCATATACGGGGCTTGATTCGCGTGCGATTCCAATCCGTAGGTAACGCTGCGCTACACCTACGGTTATGCACGGGGTATTTCTGCGGGACTAATAAAAAATAATTCCACTGATATATTACAAATATTCTACTGATACATTATCTACATTATCAATTTTTTATTTTTTTGTATTCTGAAAAAATTTTATTACAAAAATTTGTGAAAAAAATTTTTTTAGAGGGGAACTCTCTTTACGGATTCTGGTTTATAGGTCTCATGTCGTAAAAGGTGGAGGAATGCCGATAACTACTTTTTTCGGATAATTTCAAAATTACGACGTCGGCAATAATTCGACGTAAACGAATTGTTAGCTATGGATCAATATCGTACCTTAATTTTCGGATCGAATATTGATCAAACGATAGATGGTTTTGTAATAGTCGATTCAAATAAACAAGATAGAAAAAATTTTCTATCAGAGTCGATAAAACCATAAATTTTAACCAATAAAAAATTTCAAAGGGAGATCAAAATGAAAACTGTAAACACTGTTATAGCGGTATGTTTAGGAACTGTCATTAGCGTCGGGATTTTATGTTCCGGTATCGCAAATGCTCAACCGCCGCGAGACTTTCGCGCTAATCAACGACAAGGCGAATTACGCGAAAAAGTCCGCGAGAATATAAAGGCAGATTTCTCGCGCCAACTCGAAGCCGCTTATAAACGCGGATTCAAAGCAGGAATCGACGCCACTGATAAATTCGACGAAAAGAAAAGAAACGCAAAACGCGATTTTTATCGTAACGAAAAATATAAGGGAAATCATAATTCCCAAAAGAATTTTCGTAACAATTATAAACACTCGCCAAAAGAACAATTTCACGCAGGCAAAAAATATAATCCAAATCGCGATCAACATTGGTCAAAACAACAATGGTCAAAAGAAAATTTCCACGCGCCAGATTTCAAACATTTCGCGCAACGAGGATTTCATCGTGAAGGTTTCGGGCAACGGGAATTTCATCGTGAAGGTTTCGCGCAACTGGGATTTCATCGTGAAGGTTTTGCGCAACGAGGATTTCATCGTGAAGGTTTCGGGCAAGCTCCGCCAAAAGATGCTTTTCACAAAAACGCTTTTCCAAAAGGCGAATTTCACAAAAACGCTTTTCAAAAGGGCGATTTTCCCAAAGGCGATTTCCGTAAAGACGCCGCTCATAATAGAGAAATTAAACGAGCGCATCGCGACGGCAAACGCGGCGAAATTGCAAAGAATCACGGCGGAGACAAAAAACATTCCGCCAAACCAAACGCCGAAAAACCTAATCGCGATAAAAAAGACGCAAAGAAAAATGAGGATCGTCCAAAACCTCCAAGACCACATGTTCCGCGCGGCGATAGAAGTTAGTTTGAAAGACGAGCCGGTTGAAATCGGAATCGGCTAACAACAAAAACTAAAACGAAAATTAAATACGTTACTTTCCTTTCAATTTTCGACGTATTTTTCACGCTCCGGCGATTATGAGTTTATCATGCTCCGATAAGCGTTTATAATCACAAGCCGGAGTGTTTTTTTGCGCGTTATCTAGTAATAAAATTTATTGCGATTACAATCTGCAAAAATTATTCGGCTATTGTTTTTCGGTAGCGAATTCTTTAGTAAAAGCGAATCAAGTTTTCTTAAGAGCCAAAAAGAGACAACTTGATTTAGCGTCATTCAAAAAAGATTTAAAGGCGTTGTTTTTTGAGTTGTGAATATTCGATATAAAACGATGCTGTCTTTTTTGTCCGTTGAAAAAAAAGAAAAAAAAGAAGAAAGAATAACGGTAAATTTATGCGGGCAGTTGCGTTTGACATGGATGGTCTAATGTTTGACACGGAATCGGTTTATTGGAAGTCGGCGGCGGCGTTGTTGGGTCGTCGTGGATTTGAGTACACGGAGGAGTTGTGTAATGCGGTGATGGGTCGTCCGCCGCAATTTTGTTTTGAGTTTTTTAAAGAGACCTTTTCATTGCCGGAGACTTGGCAAGAATTGCAAAACGAATCGGAAGATTTTTTTCTTAAATTTCTAAAAGAAGGATTCTCGCCGATGCCCGGACTTTTCGAGTTGCTTGAATTTCTTGAGTCGTGTGAAATATCGAAGTGTATTTGTACGAGTAGTTCTTTGCGTGTAGTAACGGCGGTTTTATCGACCTATGATTTAGCGAAACGATTTAAGTTTGTGTTGACGGCAGAAGACATAACGCGAGGAAAACCGGACCCAGAAATTTACTTAAAAGCGGCGACAAGATTAGGCGTAAATTCCTCTGATCTTCTTGTGCTTGAAGACAGCGAAGCAGGATGCACCGCCGCCGACGCCGCCAACGCGTTCCCAGTAATTGTAATTGCCGAACACAACAAAAAAGGAAAATTCCCCAAAGCAAAATTGATCGTAAATTCATTAAACGATCCAAAAATTAAATCTGTTTTGTCAGAAGAAATTTTAAATTAGTTCTCATGTTACGCACTTGCTACCCCAGATCAGGTAGGCGACCTTTCGCCGAAAGGTCGCGTCGGCATTAGCCGACGGTAAATCTGAATTGATTTTATTATTGTCGAATCCATTTTATGGTTGCCTTCGGCAACGCGACCTTTCGGCGAAAGGTCGCCTACCTGATCAATTACCGCCTACTGACGGACAACTACTGCGTAACATGACTTAGTAATTCGGGAGACTTTACCGTATGCTAAAGCATACGGTTAATAAAATGTCGTCCCTAGCGGGACTGAAGAATCTACGATTCAACGAAAATACAATGCTGTTACAAATATTCCACTAATATATAACAACT
>JAITAZ010000235.1 GCA_031283825.1 Planctomycetaceae bacterium
GAGTGTCATTGGCTACTGAGGTTTTAAACAATAGTAAGAAAAATTAGGTTGAAAATGAGGTTGGTTGTACAATATTCATACGTGTTAAAAATATTCCACTGATATATTACGATTTTAATCTTTTGTTATTTTTCTTTAACTTTATCGCCGTGTTTCATGTATGCTTGTAGAATATCTCTTAGATTTAATCTTGCTCTACAGAGCAGCGATTTTAGAGCTTGAGGCGTCATCCCCATAATTTTTGCGATTTCGATATAACTCATGCCTTCGAATTTGTGCAATAAGACAGCCATTCGTTGTCTATCACCTAGCGAGTTTATAGCGAGTTGCACCATTTGTCTCATTTCTAATTTTTCTAATTGTCGAGTTGGAATTGTTCCGCTGCTTGCTACGATTGCGTCTTCGGCGAAAATTACCGGATTACTTTTTGATGCGTCATTACAAGCGATTCCAAGTTGCACTTCCGGCTTACGGCTTTTAGAACGAATCGCATTTAACGCGACATTATTTGCAATTGTAAATAACCAAGTCGAAAATTTCGCGTCGGGCTGATAATTTTTTCTTGCTCGAAAGACTCGCAAGAATACGTCTTGAGTTAAGTCTTCGGCGGCTTCGCGATTATTTATTGCGTGTCTTAATAAAGACAGAATCCGTCCTTGATAACGCGACATCAATTCTTCAAACGCCGCCGCGTCGTCTTGTTGGACAGCCAACATTAAACGCACGTCGGGATCGTGTAGATTCGCATTTGATTTTGAGACGGAATCAGGATTCATTCTTTTACGTCCTTTTCGCGATTTTTGGCGATTTCGTTTGCTTCGTCTTCAAATCGTTTCGTTAATTTTTGGATTTCTTCTTTAACTTCATCGCGGACGTCTTCGGAGAATATTTTATCTTTCTCTGATTGGTCGGCGGTTTTGTTGCCGTCGCGTCGAACATTTCGGACTGCAATTTTAGCCTCTTCGCAAAGTTTCCAAATTTGAGTTACCATCTTTTGACGAACTTCCGTCGAAAGCGGCGGAATATTAAGCCGAATCACGCGACCATCGTTGTTAGGCGAATAACCAAGATCAGACCCAATTATCGCCTTCTCTATTGACTTCAACGTTTCAGGATCAAACGGACGAATCACAACAAGATTCGACTCAGGACAAGCCACCGTTGCAAGTTGTTTCAATTGAACCGACTCGCCGCCGTATGCCTCGACCTTAATTGAATCCACAAGACCGGGATTAGCTCGTCCAGTCCGTATTCCTGAAAGATTCTGTTTGAGTTTATTGACCGCCTTTTCCATTCGGTCTTCAACATCAAGTAATATTTCATCTGCATCCATAACTAATTTCTTTTCTGTTCTTGAAATGATAATCGTAAAAAAAAATTCGGAATTAAATTGTTACGTTAATTATTGAGTTTGAGTTTTGTCTATTTATATTGATATTAAAGTCGTCAAATCATACATAAAATTATTTTGCTTGCAAGAGTAGGCAAAAGACCATCTAAAGAGGATTTTTTTAATCAAATTTTTGTTGGTAGAATTGTTTTTTTGAAACCATTCACTGTTTTTTAAATTCCGAATTTAAAAACCGTGAACAGCTATATTTTGAAGATCAAAGATATTTTTTGGGGGGACAAAGGGGACGCTGGGGACATTCTTGTTTAAAATCTTGGGATTAATGGCTCGGTGGACAATTTAATGGTAAAAAATAAAACAAATATGCTACTAAATAATAATAAATTTTTATTTTTTCTCTTGAGTCTCTAATCCCAGATTTCAATCAAGTGCGTCCCCAGCGTCCCCTAAGTCCCCTTTGTCCCCAATGTCCCCCCAAAAAATAATCTGGTTTGTAAAAATATCGTGAACGGTTACTTATGTTTTTTGTAGAATGCGATTAGACCGTTTGTCGAGCTATCGTGAGATGTGATTTTTTCATCTGTTTGTAGTTCTGGTAGGATTTTGCTTGCGAGTTGTTTTCCTAATTCGACTCCCATTTGGTCGAATGAGTTTATATTCCAAATAATTCCTTGTACGAAAATTTTGTGTTCGTAGAATGCGATTAACGAACCTAAAGTTGCCGGAGTTAATTTTCTGAAAAAGAAAGAATTTGTTGGTCTATTTCCTGAAAAAACTTTTGAGGGCGCGAGTTTTTTGATTTCGTTTTCGTTTAATCCTGATTTCTGTAGTTCTTCGCTTGCTTCTTCTAAAGTTTTTCCTTTCATTAGTGCTTCGGTTTGTGCGATAAAATTAGCGAGTAATTTTGGGTGATGGTCTCCGATTATGTTATGCGTTTGAGCTGGCGCGAGAAAATCGCATGGAATTAATTTTGTGCCTTGATGAATCAGTTGATAGAAAGCATGTTGACCGTTTGTGCCGGGTTCGCCCCAAACGATTGGACCGGTTGAGTAATCGACGGGTTGGTTTTCGCGGTCGACTCCTTTTCCGTTGCTTTCCATATCTCCTTGTTGGAAGTATGCGGCGAATCGGTGCATGTATTGATCGTATGGCAGGATAGCGCAACTGTCGGCGTTCCAGAAATTGTTGTTCCAGATTCCGAGTAAGCCCATTAAGACTGGAATATTTTTTTCAAACGGCGTTTTGTGAAAGTGTTGATCTGCCTCGAAAGCGCCGATTAAAAGTTGTTCAAAGTTATCATAACCGATTGCAAGTACAATTGAGAGTCCGATTGCCGACCAGAGCGAATATCTTCCTCCGACCCAATCCCAAAATTCAAACATGTTTGCCGGATCGATTCCGAATGCTTCGACTTTTTGTTTATTTGTTGAGATTGCGACAAAATGTTTTGCGATTGTCGATTTATCTTTAGCGGATTTGAGAAACCAATCTCGTGCGGATTCGGCGTTTGTCATGGTTTCTTGCGTGGTGAAAGTTTTTGACGCGATAATGAATAGCGTTGTAGCAGGGTTAAGATTTTTGAGAGTTTCAACGATATGGGTACCGTCAACGTTAGAAACAAAATGTAGATTTAGTCTTGTTTTGTAGGATTTCAGTGATTCTGTAACCATGACAGGACCGAGGTCGGAGCCGCCGATTCCGATATTTACGATGTCTGTGATTGGTTTATTGTCGTAACCGTGCCAAGCGCCTTCGATGATTTTGCGTGAAAATTGTTTTATGCGGTCGAGTATGGAGTTGATGTCGGGCATTACGTCGTGTCCATCAACTAGTACGGGTTTATTGGAACGATTTCGCAAAGCCGTATGTAGGACGGCGCGATTTTCGGTAAAGTTAATTTTTTCTCCGGCGAACATTGCGTCTCGTTTTTGTGTAAGATTTGATTCGTTTGCGAGGTTGATTAGCAATTTTATTGTTTCGTCGTTGATTAGGTTTTTGGAGTAATCGAATAGGATTTGTTGTTCGACAAATAGAGTCGAGAATTTATCGAATCGATTAGGATTATCGGCAAATAATCTCCGCAATGAAATTTGCTCAAGCGATTTACGATGTTCAACAAGAGCCGACCAAGCTTTTGATAGCGTAAGTTTTGACATAATAATTTTTGATTAAAAAAATTTTTAAATTTTGTAATATATTGGGCGATATACTAGAGTAAAATTTTGTAACCGTTCACGGTTTTAAACGCGGATAATAGGGGGATTTTTAAACGCGGATAATAGCGAATTTGACGGATAATCGCGGAAAATGCAAATGGCGATTTTAATATTTATAAAATTGTATTATTTGTTTAGGTTTATTTAGTTTGGTTTATTTATTTTAATATACTTTTCACACTTAATTAATCTTATAATTTCTCATTCAATCCATTCTTTATCCCCTTTAATATATTGACTTCTCTACCACAAAAGCATCATTTCCATTCTCCGCGATTATCAGTCAAATCCGATATTATCCGCGTTTAAAAATCCCCCTTTATCCGCGTTTAAAACACTCTCTGTGAACTCTGTGTTCTCTGTGGTAAAAAATGAATTTTTAGAGATTCACATTATTTTGTCAAATTTTTCTACCGGCAAATTACAATTAAACCCCGCAAAAAATATCAAGTTCCATTTCTAAATCGAAATAAAAATTGTACTGCTTGTATCAAATTATTAGTCGTGTACAATGCTCGTCCTTTTTGAATCTGGAATTATCCAAGTTAGAAACAATTCCGAATTCCGAATTCCGAATTCCGAATTCCGAATTTAAAAAATTGCCTAATCGTTATAATCCGAATAATTCTCAATTGTTAATAATCACGATCAATAATTGTAATTTAATTATCATACAAAAAGCAGATGGAAATTCAACCTTTTACCGGCTATCGTTATAATCTGGACAAAATTCGTTGTCTTGACGACGTAGTCGCGCCGCCTTACGACGTAATCGATAATCAACTCCAAGATGAGCTTTACGCGCGTCATCCTAATAATGTTGTCCGTCTGATTCTCAACCGGATTTCGCCTACAGACGATGCGGAAAATAATCGATATATCCGCACGGCAAAAACTTTAACAGATTGGATCAACGAAAAAATTCTCGTCAAAGACGAATCGCCTTCAATCTATGTTTATCATCAAATATTTGAATTCGACGGACAACCTCTCGTCCGCAAAGGTTTCATGTGCCGATGTCTCGCGACGCCCTTCGGATACGGAATGGTCTATCCGCACGAAATCACCATGAACGCGCCAAAACTCGATAGACTCATGTTGACCACCGCGTGCAAAATGAACTTCAGCCAAATATTCGGAATCTACCCAGACGAACAAAACGAAATCCAAAGCCAACTCGACGAAACGATTATTCGTAACAATATTTCTCCAATATCGGCAACCGATCATCTGGGCGTCCAACACAAAATGTGGATTCTCAACGATAAAGAAACAATTGAATCGGCGATTAAAAAAATGTCGCCGAAACCTATTTTTATCGCCGATGGACATCACCGCTACGAAACCGCTTGCAACTACCGAAAACAAATCGACGAAATGGGTTTGCTGCACAGTAAACATCCGGCAAATTACGTGTTGATGGTTTGTATCGCAATGGAAGACAAAGGACTTATTGTAATGCCGACACACCGCCTGTTTACGGGAATCCCGCAACTTACAAGCGAAATTCTCAAGTCGAAGTTAGGCAATAATTTCGACTTGGAAGAATCCGGCGAAGGAATCGAATCGGCGAACAACGTTTGGAATCGCGTTAAAAACGCAGGAAGTCAAGACGTAATCGGATTGTTCACCGCAAAAGATAATAAATGGAATATCACGAAAATCACGCCAAACGGCAAAGAGTTAATGGACAAAGTCGCGGCAGAACATCACCCTGAATGGCGCGAACTCGGAGTGAGTTTGTTACATCGGCTGATTGTCGAAACGCTAATCGGAATCCCAGAACCGCCAAAGCCTTCTTACGTTCATCTCGTTGACGAATTAGTTAAAGAATTTAAGTCAAAACCAAATAATTACCCCTTAGTCGCATTAGTCGAACCGGCAAATATTAACCAAATTAAAAATCTCTGCTTGCTTAATGATCGAATGCCCGCAAAGAGTACATACTTCTACCCAAAACTAATCGCCGGTTTCGTTTTTAATCCGCTTGATGAATTTTAAGTAAATATTCAAACGTAGCTTTTTTGTAATAGTTCACGGGATGAAAAATTCGGAATTCGGAATTCGGAATTCGGAATTGAGTTTTGAGTAATGTTCCAGCGGAATATTTCAGTGAAATACTTGTTTGTAAAAATTCAACTTAATGATTGTGAATGCGCATGAAATAATCATTTGCAAATAACAATAAATTAAAAACCGTTCGTAGAGACGCAATGCTTTGCGTCTCAATCGTTGATCTTTTGATCGAACAATGAGACGCAAGGCATTGCGTCTCTACATTTGGTT
>JAITAZ010000257.1 GCA_031283825.1 Planctomycetaceae bacterium
AAAACAAAAGAATTATTCTGTAACATATTTGTTACACAAATCTCACAAAATTCTAACTGAATCTTTACAACAATTCTCTGAGAGTTAATCAATTTCTAAATCTGTCAAAATAAACTGGAGAAACTTTGACGATTATGCCGATTATAACAATTGTGTCTTGAGCCGCAATTTAGATTTTCACAATTTTCCGACACAATTTTTTATCGCAAATTTTTTTTAATTCACAAACTCCAATTTTATGGCAGAAATGAATAAAAATTTTATCCGAAAAATTTTCGCCCTAATATTATTACTACTCTCAAACCTACACGGTTGCGAGACTCTGCCAATCGTCCGCGATAAACCTACCCTACATAACCCATATCCACAACTCACTAACGTCGCCATCGTTCCATTTTTCAACCAATCCGGAAACCAAAAAGTAAACGGTAGAGATTTCGCAAAATACTACGCTAACGAATTACAATCCATACCTTGCTTCAAAGTTATAGCAAACGAAACCGTCGAAAAAATGATGATAAAACACGAATTGTTTAAATTCGAATCCGCAGACGATATTCGCTATCTCGGTCAACTACTCGGAGTTGACGCTGTTGTAATCGGTAAAATCCACGACTTCAGCGGATACTACCCGCCACGACTAAAACTCGAAGTCGAATGGTACGCCGTAAACCCTTTCCTACACCCAATTCCGCCAGGTCACGGAGAACCATGGGGAACCGAATACGAATCGCAAATCCCCGATAAAATCGTTCTACTCGCCGAACACGAATTAGCAGTCGCTCAACTCAAAACACAATCCCCAGACTACGAACCAATTAAATCACCCGCCGAAAGATTCAAGTTAGAACAAGAACAACAACAATTACAACAACTACAAGATCAACTCAAAAATTACCCCAATACAGAAACACACAAAAATCAGGACCAATCCCAAACTCAACCCCAAATTCAATCCCAAACTCCAACACAAACTCAACCTCAACCACAACTCCAACCACGCCGACAAACAGAACAAAAAACCGCTAAACGAAACCCAATCATACAAGCCGCATCCGACGAACTCGATGAACTCGACGAAAATCAACTAGATGAAAGAACCCTACAAGAATTAGCCGCAAACTACAAACAAGACCAGTTTTTCAACAACGCACTCAAAACAACCGGAATCCCATTCGTCCCCGACGCCACACCTCTAAACGCCGAAGATTCCAAACGAGAAGCAATAAAAAAAATTCGACCCAAAGAATTAGCTTGGGAACACCCGCTTAAAAACGGACCTTGGCAAAGTCAAAATTATTCCGCCAATCAACCCGCTTGGTCGCAACAAAATCAATATCAACTTTACCAAAATCAATTGCATAATAACGGTCAATTCAACGGTCATTACGCCGGCTTCCCCTCGCCAGAAAACCTAACTCCCGAACAAATCGCACAATACGGTTGGATAAATTATCCCGTCAACCCTGCCGTCAATTATCAAAATATGTCGCCCGGAATGCCCGTAACAGGTCAAGCCGACACAATCTACGGCGAACCCGATAGATTTCCGGGATTGCCCAAAGATTGGCCAGACCCAAGAGGACTAATCCCTGAATCACCCCAACCCGAAAAACCAAAACGTACACAAAAAAATAACGCGCCCGTAATCGCACACATCGCAATTTATAACGGTAATAGTAGCGAATTCATGCAAGCGTTAAGCGATTACGACCTGCTGTTCAGAGACGATAAAAGACTCGCAGGAAAAGAATCAATACTAAATAATACCGCAGAATTCATCGCCTTCTGCTGCCGTATGCACATCTGGGAAACCTTTTCCGCAAGAGGCGGCTCAGGTCCTGCTGAAAAAATTATCAGAGCAAGAAAACCTTGGCACGGAGGAGAAAGACCCTACTAAAATTCGTAATTCATAATTCAGAATATTCACGGAATTTCAAATTGCGAGTTGTAAATAAAATATCAATTAAAAGACGACTTTAGCGATTGTCCAAATTTTAACCGAATAAAAAAAATAATTGCCCGAAAAAACCTGATTCATTCATAAAACTGCTGAAATCGTAATAGAATTTAATCCGATAATTTGAAAACGGTGCTTGATCGGCTCGCCGATTAAACAATTTTCATAATTCGGATTAGAAAATATTCAACATTTAATTGCCCTTTTAGAAATTACCTTTTACAAAATTGTCAATAAATTCAAACCGAATCATGAAAAATTATAACCAAAAATTTTTAGCGTCAGCCGTCGAATCGGCACAATCCAATAACGCTTTATTAAAGTCAACATTAACTTCAACTTCAATTTCAACTTGTCCCCAATCAGACGCAATACAGACAGACATTTCAGTCGATGGACAAATTTATAAAGGAGGTAAAACCATGAGTCAGGATGTAAATGTTTTAGCATTGGTCAAAGGCGAAGAACGCTATATTTTTCTTTACAGCGATTCCAGCCGCGCCGAAACCTTACGCACACTTGGTCGTTACGCGTCTAATCCTGACCTCAGCTTCACATGGTACGATGCCGCCGTATTAAGTCAGAAAATTCGCCAAGAATCACAACAACTCGCCAGAGAACAACAACAAAACGACTTCTACAACCAACCTAGATACAACAACAATATCTACTCAACCGCCGCCGAAGAATTCGAATAAAATTGTTACAAATTTTGTATAGTTGCTGTTTTTTTAACGGACAAAGAGGATGTCATGGTTTGAAATCATAGATTAACGACTCAAAATATGTTCTCTTGAATTTTTTCAAACAGATTTTAAACCGCGCCGTCCCTAAAGTCGCCTTTGTCTCATAGTCCCCTAAAAAAAACTGCGATTATCTGTTTAAAATTTCTACTGAATATTCCTCAAAGCAATTTAAAAACTCCCCCGTTTACAGGAATTGATTTGTCGATAGAATTATGCGACTCTTTTGCGGCGGCGTAGCTCAGTTGGTTAGAGCAGCGGAATCATAATCCGCGTGTCCGGGGTTCGAGTCCCTGCGCCGCCAATTAAAAAATAAAATAGACTTGTTTTTGCCCCCTTCGTCTAGTGGCCCAGGACATTGGATTCTCAGTCCAGTAACAGGGGTTCGATTCCCCTAGGGGGTATTTTTTTAAGTCGGAATTCGGAATTGTTGTTAATGAAAATTCTATAATCTGTAAATTCAAAAATTTTCCTAAGGGAATCTCTAATAACTCAATTTTTATTAAAACCGCGTAGCGGTTTCCCAAAATAGCGATGGGTAAAAATTCGCTAGAATTTTCACCCATCGAAAAAAATCACGTTACGAATTTATTTTCGACGGGTGAAATCGC
>JAITAZ010000290.1 GCA_031283825.1 Planctomycetaceae bacterium
ATTGCCAATGTTCCTCTCCGGAAAACTACACCTAAAAATCGGCTCACCCGTAAAAAATAAAGCCCTCGTAAAACGTATCTTCAAAAAATGCTCAAATAAATAAAAATAAAATTTGATAGCATATTCAATAATAGTAACCGTTCACGGAATTTTTTATTTTTTTATCAAAAAATTAAAACATGAATAGTTACAAATTAACAAATGTAGAGACGCAATGCATTGCGTCTCATTGTTCGATCAAAAGATCACCGATTGAGACGCAAAGCATTGCGTCTCTACATTGGGTTTAGCAATTTAAAAACGCCGAAAGGTCGCCTACCAGATCGGGGGTAGCATGTGCGTAACATGAGTGACTCAAGAAAAAGGTCTTTTGAGTCTTTTCAAACAGCTTTTAAACTAAAACGTCCCCAATGTCCCCCCAAAAAAATAATATGGTTTTTAAAAATACTGTGAACAGTTACAGATATTCCTTGTGAATTTCATGTATGCGAATTATGTTTACGCCTTTTTTGATTAGTTGTTGCGTGATAATTTTTGTTCCTTCTTCGCGGTCGATAAATTTTGCGGCGATGAATCTTTTTCGCGAATGTCCTACCAGCAGAGGCGCGTCGATTTCGGTGAATCGTTCTATATTTTCAACAAGACTCCAATTATGATCAGAAGTTTTCCCAAATCCTAAACCCGGATCAACCGCAATCCGATCAGAACTAACGCCAGACTCAATCAATTCATTTCGTCGTTGATTGAGATAATTCCAGACTTCCGAAACGACGTCTTCATAAACCGGATTATTTTGCATCGTTTTGGGATTTCCTTGTCGATGCATAATACAAATAGCGGCTTTCGTATCAAGCAATAATTGAATCATTCCAGTATCTTCAGCAGAGAAAATATCGTTGATTATGTTCGCTCCAGCGTCGATTGATTCTTTTGCGACTATTGTTTTATTCGTGTCGATTGAAATCGGAATATTCTTGTTTGCTTTACGAATGCCGACAATCACATTAACAACTCGACGTAATTCTTCTTCGGCAGAAATTGAATCTGAATCCGGTCGCGTGCTTTCTCCTCCGACATCTATTATTCCAGCACCGGAATCGATTAGTTCTAGCGCGTGTTGAATCGCGGCGGAGTCGTCAAAATATTTTCCGCCGTCAGAGAAACTATCCGGCGTAACATTGACAATTCCCATGAAAACCGGCAATGTTGAAAATTCAATTTCGCCTACGTTAAATCGCCAAAATTTAATATTATTTTTTAATCGCATGAGTGAAATTTATTTTGAGTTTTATTATTTACATTCGATTTATTGCATTGAGAATTGCGACCGTACTTGCTTCAAATGTATCTGTTGAGACAGCGTATCCGCGATAGGTTTCGCCGTTTTTGTTTAGCAAGATAGTAACCTCGCCTTGTGCGTCTTGACCTCCGGTTACGCTTTGTACGCTGTATTCTTTTATAGAAATATCTTTTCCTGTAATTTCTTTTATCGCTAGAAAAATCGCGTCGATTGGACCGTCTCCGCCGTTAATTTCTTTTTCGTAATTTTTATTTTTGTATTGAAGCGTCAGAGTTGCCTTTGGTTCTTCGCCGGTTTTGCATCGTAGATCATAAGAGACAAACGACCACGTATTATCGTTGTCGATATTATCAGGTTGCTCGTGAATATTTTGTTCGATTAACGCGAGAATATCGTCGTCGTAGATATTTTTTTTTCGGTCGGCGAGTTTTTTGAATTCGGTGAAAACCTTTGTCAGTTGATCCGACGCAAGATCGAAACCGAGAGTTTTTGCGCGGTCGGCGAGTGCGGCTCTTCCACTGTGTTTGCCTAGCACGAGATCAGTTTTTTGAAATCCGACATCCGACGGCAACATGATTTCATAAGTTGTCGGATTTTTCAACATGCCGTCTTGATGAATTCCCGATTCGTGAGCGAAAGCATTTTGTCCGACAATTGCTTTGTTTCGCGGAACTTTCAGACCCGTTACAGTTGCAACTAATCGACTTGTTGGAACTAATTTTTGCGTGATGATTCGAGTGGTTACGTTGTAAACGTCGTGTCGAGTTTTTATTGCCATGACAACTTCTTCGAGCGAACAATTTCCGGCGCGTTCGCCTAGTCCGTTGATAGTGCATTCAACTTGACCCGCGCCCGCTTGCACTGCCGCAAGACTTGTCGCAACCGCCATTCCAAGATCGTTATGATTGTGTACGCTGATAACAGCTTTGTCGATATTGGGGACACGATTCATTAGATTATTGATTCGTTCATACATTTCGGTCGGAGTCGCGTAGCCGACGGTATCGGGAATATTAACGGTTGTAGCACCGGCAGAAATCGCAGTTTCGACAATTCGAGCAAGATGATCAATTTCAGTGCGAGTAGCGTCTTCGGCGGAAAATTCAACGTCGGAACAGAATTGACGAGCGTAAATTACTGACGAGCGTACAGACTCAATATTTTGCTCTTTCGACATTTTGAGTTTGTATTCGCGATGGATTTGACTTGTTGCTAGAAAGATGTGGATTCTGGGTTGTTGTGCGTCTTTGAGCGATTCGGCGGCGGCGTTAATATCTTTTTCGATACATCGAGCCAAGCTGCAAACGCTGCTGCCGCGAACTACGCGGGCGACTTCTTGTACAGATTCAAAATCTCCGGGCGAGGCGATAGCGAATCCGGCTTCGATTATATCAACTCCGAGTTCAGCGAGTGCAGTTGCAACTTCAAGTTTTTCACGGATATTCATACTAGCGCCCGGAGACTGCTCGCCGTCGCGTAAAGTCGTGTCAAATATTTTTATTGTTCGCATTTTTTATTATTTGCAATTTAGCGTAAAAATTTGGTAACTAATGTTACGCAGTATTTGTCCGTCAGTAGGCGGTAATTGATCTGGGGTTGAGTCATTAATCCCAGATTTAAGTTAGTGTGTCCCCAGTGTCCCCCAAGTCCCCTTTGTCCCCAATGTCCCCCCAAAAAATAATATGGTTTTTAAAAATTCAAAGCTAATTTTTGGGGGGACTTGGGGGACATTGGGGACGCTGGGGACAGTGGGGACGTTCTTGTTTGAAATCAGTGATTAATGACTCATGTTACACGCTTGCTACCCTCGATCTGGTAGGCGACCTTTCGGCGAAAGGTCGCCTACCTGAGTCGGCGGTCGCCTACATGATCTGGGGTAGCAAGTGCGTAACATGAGTTAATAATTAATTTTATTAACTGCTCAAAGATTGTTCGCCTACAGAATGGTAACGATCTTTTACTTTTGCTAAAATAAAATTGCAAACGAATAATTACTACAAAATTAAAACAATCACAATAATTATTGATCCAAAAAATAAATTCACATTCAATTCAAATGCAAACACAAAAATTTGACGAAGTACATTTGTTTATTGCTGAAAGCGGTTCTTTTGACAATATCAGAGATACAATTCTTATCGGCGGCTTGTTGCTGTTTGGTAAATACGACGAAACAATTCAAAATAAATTACGCGGTGCGATGGTCGATTCTTTGAACGAAATCGGGAAGAAATATCCGCATGATACGTTTTTCCACAACTTCCTCGAATCCGACGAAACCAAACAACAAGGTAAACATTTCGCCGCCGCACTCGCAAAAAAATTAGAAACTCTAACCCCAAACGAAGACGAAAGAATTATCTATTGCGTCGTCATGTTCCAACATATCCACGACGTCCACGATAACACGTCAACTCTTCTCGCTCAATACGAACTCAATAATAGATACGTTTCGATGGTCTGGTCTCTAATCGAACACACGCTTTTCGTAAGCGATAGAACGTCAAAAAAATTAAACGACGACGCAAAATTTCATATTCATCTTGCCGAGCGAAGTTATGCAATCGATCTGGATAAATCGACGCTCGAATTGGCGAAATCATTAAACTTGAATTTGAAAAAATCTAACGACGTCAACAAGAAAAATACCTACGTCGTAACAACTCCGCTCAACGCCGACGATCTCAAAAATATATTCAATATTTCAATACGCAATCGCTGGAGCAATACAAAACTTGAACTCGCGTCGGTTGAAACTGTCGAACTCGCGTTTGATAAAAAGGTCAAAAAATCCGACGAATCTACGCCTGCGCTTTATCTTGCCGGTGCGATTCTTGGCATAGAACGCGCGAGACTTATTCGCTCGCAACTAATCGCCGTTCAAACGCTGCCTATTCTTGAATCTTTAATCTACGATCAAAATCTCGACTCGACCGCGATTTGTAAATCGAATTATTGTAACGAAAATATCGAATCGTTAATTTCAACTATCGAACAACATCCAATCGATCCGAATAGTCAACAAAATCAAGAACTCGTCCGTATCTTAATAAAGGAATATACAAGAGATAGCAAACAATTCCAACGTTTATTTGAATCGGCAAAACTTATCGCCGATAATCCAAAAAATCGGAAACGCGGAAACGACCTTTTACGATTGCTGGAACATATCTACAGAATGTCCGGTAAACAAGATTTATTCGCTGATTTCTATTTGACGTTAATTCAATTTTCGGTTGCGAATCAAGTCGGCAATATTCCAAAATCATCTGAAATGTGGAAAACATATATGCCGATGGAAAATAGCTTGCCAAAACTCGGGATTGAACACGGATTAAAATTCGGCACGGAATTTCGATGCAGAAGAGCTATTAATCTAATGGAACAATTTAACTTCGATCTCGCCGAACAAGTAATGATCGAAATCGGAACACGCGAAGAAGGATTTTGCGAGGCGATGGCAAAATTTTTCAACATGCCGGTCGAACAAATTAATTTACAAAATATCGGACGTTGCTATGATACTCTTGCTCAAGTTTTCGCTTTTCAGGCGTCTGACCCGTACAATCGTAAGTTGTCTGAATTATTTTTTCGCAAAGCATTGACGGCGTTTAGCGATCCTGTTGATCAAACTATCGTTTGGGTTCATCTTGGACATTTGGCTTGCGATTTTCCGAATCATTTACGTCCGCTTTGGAACGAAGTCGTTAAAAATCTGCCGACGACTGGAAATATTATCGACGATGGAATCAAGATGCCGTTTGTAGTTGCGGTTAAACTCAAAGGCGCGTTAGTTTTTGGCGATGCAGAACAAAAGAAAGAATTGACGGAAACAATGGACATAATAACGCGAAGTTACGCCTACGAAGTTATAAACTCATTTCCATACGGTTTGATTTTGCAGACGTTGGCAATGCTAAATGTAGAAATCGGAAATAAAAAAAGAGCGAATAAACTTTACGAAAAAGCAATAAGAAGTCTAGAATTAGGCGAACAATTTTCGCGTTCATTATCTATTGTCGCCAAGATTAGGCATTCGCTTTTTACGTTAGATTCAAATCCGGCTCCAAACAATCCAAAGGGAAAATATTTATTTCATAACGTGAGACAATTCATCGCCCTATTGCCGAAATCGCAAATTACAAAACAGTACAACGATTCCGCATATTATATTGATCAAAAAAATTTACAACAATACGCTAAACGAATACTCAATAATATAAAATTTATACATTGGTAAAATTTTTGGTAAGCGTTCACGCACAAGAGAAAAATTTCCTAAGCCCTGAAAGGGCGCAAGCCGCTTTGTAAAATTGAAATTTGCTGTCGCCCTTACAGGGCTTCGTTTGTCGCGAAATACTAACGTAGGGCGGCGTCCTACGCTATTGCTGATTGCCCTTATAGGGCGTAGGAATTTTTTTATGCGTGAACGGTTACCAAAAATTCTGCTGTAATATTACTAGAATAAAAGGAAATTATCATGAAATATCTTGATCCTAAAATTGATCCGGTATTTAAACGGGTATTTGGCGAACATAAAAATTTGTGCCGTAGTTTACTCAATAGCATTCTTCCGTTGCCTCCGTCTCAACAGATTGTCGATTTATCTTATAAACCTACGGAACTATTGCCGGAGATACCATGCGTTTCTAAAAATTCTATTGTCGATGTGAATTGTATTGACAACATGGGACGACAATTTATCGTCGAGATGCAAATACATTGGCTGGACACGTTCAAGAGCCGCGTGTTGTTCAACGCTTCCAAAGCTTACATTAAGCAACTTGATGTCGGTAAAGATTATAGTTTTTTAAAACCGGTTTACGCCGTGAATTTCGTCAACGATATATTCGATCCAGACCCGTCGGTTTTTTATCACGATTACAAAATTGTAAATATTGCAGATATAAATAAACAAATAGAAGGTCTAGAGCTTGTTTTTATCGAGTTGCCTAAATTTCGTCCGAGTAACAACAAAGAGAAAAAATTACGCGATTTGTGGTTGAGATTTCTGACCGAAATAAAAGAATCGCAACCAATACCAGACGAACTTTTAAATGAAGAAATAACGCGCGAAGCAATACAACTTCTTCAGGTTACTTCTTACACGGACGCCGCATTAAACACGTATGAACATTATTGCGATGAAGTCCGTACTTTTCGTACACTAATTCTAGGCAATCAAAGAAAAGGCAAAGAAGAAGGCTTAAAAGAAGGCAAAGAAGAAGGCTTGAAAGAAGGTTTGAAAGAAGGCAAGGAAAAAAATTTGATTGATATTGTTCTTAAATGTCATAGCAAGGGGTATTCGATGGAGCAGATTCAAGACATTACAGATTTAAACGAGAAACGGATTTTAGAAATAATTGAATCCGTTGGTGAAAATTCAAACAAACAAATAAACAAATAAATTAACATGACAATACATTCTCATGCTGGTCAATTGGCGTCGGAATCGATTTTGATAGATACGGCGTTGCTTGAGCGTTGTTATTTTGAGAACGTGCCGGACGTGAAATTTGCGGATCAGCGAGTAATTTTTGGGACGAGTGGTCATCGTGGTACGTCGGTTGACGTATCATTTACGGAGTCTCATATATTGGCGATAGTGCAGGCGATATGCGATTATCGTGTTGGGAAGGGTTATACGGGACCTCTTTTTCTTGGCAAGGACACTCATTTTCTTTCGGGTTTGGCGGAGCGTAATGCGCTTGAGGTTTTGGCGGCGAATGATGTTCAGGTTTTTTATCAGGCGGAGGATGGATTTACGCCGACGCCGGTTATTTCGTGGTCGATATTGAATCATAATTCTGGGACTGGGTTGTTATCGGATGGAATAGTGATAACGCCGTCTCATAATCCGCCGTCTGATGGCGGTATAAAGTACAATCCTCCGAATGGCGGACCTGCTGATACGGATGTAACGGGTTGGATTCAGGATCGTGCGAATGCGTATTTATCGGCGAGGTTGGGCGGGGTGAAGCGTTTGACGTTTGACGCGGCGATTTCGCAGAACGGGATAAGGGCGATTGATTTAGCGCAAAATTATATTTCGGACTTGGGCAATATTATTGACATGAAATTGATTGCCGATTCTGGGGTGAGAATAGGCGTTGACCCGTTGGGAGGTGCTGGGTTTGCTTATTGGGATCGGATTGCGGACGAGTATGGTTTGAATGTAACGGTTGTGAACAGATCGATTGATCCAAGATTTGCTTTTATGACGGTTGATCATGACGGAAAGATAAGGATGGACTGTTCGAGTCCATTTGCGATGCGTCGTTTGGTTGGGTTGAAGGACAATTTTGACGTAGCGTTTGCGAATGATCCGGATGCTGATCGGCATGGGATAGTAGTATCGGATTCTGGGTTGATGAATCCGAATCATTATTTAGCGGCGGCGATATATTATTTGTTTACGAATCGTTCTGATTGGTCTAAGTCTCTTGGCGTTGGCAAGACGTTAGTTTCGAGTGGGATAATAGATCGGGTTGTTGAATTTCTTGGCGTTAAGTTGGTGGAGGTTCCGGTTGGATTTAAGTGGTTTGTTGAGGGGTTATTTAGCGGTACGTTAGGTTTTTGTGGAGAGGAGAGCGCGGGCGCAAGTTTTTTGAGATTTAATGGCAAGGCGTGGTCAACGGACAAGGACGGTATTATTTTGAATTTATTGGCGGCGGAGATGTTAGCGAAAACGGGTAGGAGTCCCGGCGTTATTTATTCTGGATTGGAGTCGAGATTTGGCAAGTCGTTTTATAAGAGAATAGATCAACCGACAACGTCTCAGCAGAAGGCGGCGTTTAAGGGATTGACGGCGGATCAGGTCAAGGCGAGCGAGTTAGCGGGCGATGTGATAAAGGAGAAGTTGACAAAAGCTCCGGGCAATGACGCGTTAATTGGCGGATTGAAGGTAACGTCGTCTAGTGGTTGGTTTGCTGTTCGTCCGTCGGGAACGGAGAACATTTATAAAATCTACGCCGAATCGTTCAGAGACGAAGATCATTTGAATCGTATTATCGATGAAGCGAAAGAAATTGTTGACAGTATAAAGTTGTAAAAGAGCGGAGAGGAATCTCTAATAATTCAAATTTTAGGGAACTTCTAAAAACCTCATGTAAAATTTATTTTTATTAGGATCGCGGTCGTCTCGACCGCATATTTAGGCGTTTGTCATGCAGGCGGGACGCCCGCGTTCCTTCTAATATT
>JAITAZ010000305.1 GCA_031283825.1 Planctomycetaceae bacterium
GCCTACCTGATCTAACGTAACAATTCAGTTGCGGTTTTTTTAGTTTTGTCTTCTTTAAAAAATATGTCTTTTTGAAAGCTAATTTCCCCTGCTTGTTAAACTGTCGTTTGGGTGTACAATGTTGTGGATTTCTCGACAGAAATGTGATCAATATTGTTGTAATATTGATTTTACAAAACTTCCAATAAAAACTAACTCTTCGAGTTTGGACGGCGTTACGGCAATCCTTACTCAACTCAAAATCATGCCATACGAAAGATTTACCGATAGAGCAAGGAAAGTAATGCAACTTGCAAATCAAGAAGCTCAACGGTTCAATCATGAATATATAGGAACAGAACATATTCTTCTTGGTCTAATCAAGGAGGGTAGCGGAGTCGCTGCGAATGTACTCAAAAATCTCGATATTGATCTACGCAAAATTCGACACGAAGTAGAAAAACTAGTTCGTAGCGGTCCCGACTTGGTTACAATGGGACGATTGCCCCAAACGCCACGCGCGAAAAAAGTAATCGAATTCTCAATGGAAGAAGCTCGGAATCTACATCATAATTATGTCGGCACAGAGCATATTCTGCTCGGTTTGTTACGCGAACAAGAAGGCGTAGCAGCGCAAGTGCTTATGAATCTTGGTTTGAAACTCGAAGAAGTCCGCCGCGAAGTCCTAAATCTACTCGGACATGGTATCGATAACGGCGGAATGACAGAACGCTCATTCGAATACGCCGGAGTCGGAGGCGGAAGCGGAGGATTCGACGACGACAACGATCCAAATCGCAACAGAAACGGAAAAAATCGAACGCCCGCAACCGATAGCTTCGCAAGAGACTTGACCGACCTCGCACGACAACATAAACTCGACCCCGTAATCGGTCGAGACAAAGAAATAGAACGCGCAATGCAAGTTCTCTGTCGGCGAACAAAAAATAATCCGGTTCTGCTAGGCGAAGCCGGAGTCGGTAAAACGGCGATTGCAGAAGGTCTAGCTCAATTAATTGTGGATGGTCATGTGCCGGAATTGTTGCGTAATTATCGGATCGTCGCCCTAGACCTCGCAATGATGATTGCAGGGACGAAATATCGCGGTCAATTTGAAGAAAGAATCAAAGCAATCATGGGCGAAGTAAGAAAAGTACGCAGATTGATTCTATTTATCGACGAGTTGCATACTATTGTCGGCGCGGGAGGCGCAGAAGGCGCAATTGACGCGGCGAATGTGCTTAAACCGGCACTCGCTCGCGGAGAAGTGCAATGTATCGGCGCAACTACGCTCGACGAATACAGAAAATATATCGAAAAAGACTCCGCGCTCGATAGACGATTTCAAATCGTAATGGTCGAACCGCCGAGTCAATCTCAAACTATCGACATTCTCAAAGGGTTACGCGACCGCTACGAAAAACATCATCACGTTACAATCACAGACGAAGCGTTGCAATCGGCGGTAGAGTTGTCAAGCAGATATATCACGGGAAGATGTTTACCTGATAAAGCTATCGACGTAATAGACGAAGCTGGAGCAAGAGTTCATCTAAAATCAATGAAAACTCCGGCTACAATGAAAGAGCTAGACGAGCAGTTGGCAACTTTGAACAAAGAAAAAGAATCGGCGGTCGGCGCGCAAAATTTTGAAAAAGCGTTGGTCCTGAGAGATGAAATAGACAAAATCACAAAACAACGCCGAGACGCACAAGACAAAATGAAAGAAAATATCGGAACGGTTGACGAAATAATTGTTACCGAAGTGATTTCTAAGATGACAGGTATTCCGATTACTCGAATGAGCAAAGAAGACGCAAAACGTCTGATGGAAATGGAAGGCGAGTTGCACAAGCGGGTGATAAGTCAACATGAAGCGATTAAAGCGGTATCGAAGGCGGTTCGTCGAAGTCGTAGCGGGTTGAAGGATCCGAAGCGTCCGACGGGTGCGTTTATTTTTGCGGGACCGACGGGAGTTGGCAAAACGCTTTTAGCAAAAGCGCTTGCCGAGTTCATGTTTGGAAACGCCGACGCGCTGATTCAAGTCGATATGAGCGAATACATGGAGAAACATAATGTAAGTCGTTTGATTGGCGCGCCGCCGGGATATGTCGGACATGAAGAGGGCGGACAATTGACGGAAAAAATAAGACGTCGTCCGTATTCGGTAGTGTTGCTTGATGAAATTGAAAAAGCTCATCCAGACGTATTCAACATGATGTTGCAGATTATGGAGGAGGGTCGATTGACGGATAGTTTTGGGCGTCATGTAGATTTTAAAAATACTATTTTAATTATGACAACAAACGCCGGAGCTGAAG
Source organism: Planctomycetaceae bacterium (assembly GCA_031283825.1). Lineage (GTDB taxonomy): Bacteria > Planctomycetota > Planctomycetia > Pirellulales > Thermoguttaceae > WRKP01. The sequence continues at coordinate 2,301 of JAITAZ010000305.1, forward strand.
CGATTAAAAACGAATCCGCTTTCGGATTCCAAAAACCAACGGCGGACGCAAGTTATGAAAGCATGAAAGAACGAGTAAACGAACAAATTGATCGGATTTTCAGACCGGAATTTGTTGGCAGATGCGATGATATTATAGTGTTTAGACATTTGACGGAAAACGATTTGAATGAGGTTGTAGAATTAGAATTATGCAAAGTGAGAGATCGGCTTTGGGACAAGGGATATAAATTATTGTTATCTGACGATGCGAAGGCGTTGTTGATAAAGAAGGGCAGTAATTTAGATTTTGGCGCAAGACCGTTAAGAAGATCAATTGAGAGTATGATTGAGGATCCGCTTTCGGAAGAATTATTGAAAGGCGAATTTGAAGGTAAAGAAGTAATTTCTGTTAATGTAAAAGAGGTTGGCGATAAAAAGCAATTCATCTTTGATGGTCGAATGCTAGACGAAGTTGATGATGTTGCGAAAGAGCATCTTAATACTCAGTACATCAAGTTAGAAAAAAAAATTGAAAAAAGCGACGAACCAGAAGTAATACAAAGCAGCGTAAGTTAAAACAATCGGCATAGAATTTCTAAAAATTCGGTAATTATACCTTATGTTACGCAGTAGTTGTCTGTCAATATGCGATATTGTTTTTTTGTAAGTGTTCACGGTTTTAAATATTGTAACTATTCCGTAGGCGGTTATTGATTATTGATCAGGTCGGCTACCGCTGCCGACGGTAAATCTGAATTGATTTTAATTATTGGGAATCTCTAAAAATTATTTTAAACCACAGAGGACACAGAGACCACAGAGAAAATTTGTAACCGTTCACGGTATTTTTAAAAACCATATTATTTTTTTGTGGGGACATTGGAGACAAAGGGGACTTAGGGGACACTGGGGACATACTAATTTAAAAACCATGATTAACGACTCAAAAGAAAACAACAGCTTTTAAAAAAGAGAAAATTTTTTTCTTTAAATTTTGTCCCCCCACTGAGCCATCAATCCCAGATCTCAAACAAGAACGTCCTCAATGTCCCCTGCGTCCCCAATGTCCCCTAAGTCCCCCCCCAAAAATATCTTTGGCTTTTTAAAACCATATTATTTTTGTAATATATCAGTGGAATTATTTTTTATTAGTCCCGCAGGGTAGGGTGTGTAAAATGGTTTCAAATAATTATCAGGTTAATAAAATTTTTTTAATTTTAACTTATTTATATTTAACAAGATACATATTTGTGCTTTTTAAAAATCTGCTAATAAAAC